>DAOUVR010000020.1 GCA_030667555.1 Dehalococcoidia bacterium | reverse complement strand
CTCCTATACACACCACCTGCGGCTCCTGGGGGTCGTGCCACCTTGTGAATATATCCACCTCCACTCCCAGCTTTCCCAGTTCGCGGCTAAGCTGCCGCACGTAGACGTTCATGCCGCCGGTATCCTTGCCTCCCAGTGATCTTAAGGGACAGCCGTGAACGCTGATCTCAGCAATACGCATACTATTAGCCTTTCGAAATCACACAGCGATATATGGGCACATCCTGGCCGCCGAGGTCATATTTGTAGGACTCGGCACCACGGAGAAAATCGAAGTGCTTCTTCCCTTCAAGGATACCATCCCTGATGCAGAAGGCCTTGCATAGCAGGCCGACGCTGAGAGATGCATAACCCGGGTCATATCCGCTGTTATAAAGATGGAAGTGGTCCCAACAGTTGAAACACATAGCTGAGGCTACTCGCTTCCCCTCAACCTCGAGGAAGGTCAGTCTCAGATAGCCTTTCGCCGCCACAGCGTTCGCCATCTCTTTGAAAAAGCCGCTCATCTGGGCAGTCATGAAATCCTTCTTGTCGTCCTTACCTTGCTCGAAGAGCCTGAAGAAGTCCTCCAAATCCTGGGGGAGCTGCTTTACATCTTCAACCACGTAATAGCGGGACTTGACGTGGGAAAGCCGCCGCAGCTTGCGTTTGAGCTCGTGGCGGTCCTTTCTCGTTAGCAGAGGTAGGTACTCCTCCCAGCTTGTGGGAAGAACGAGTTGCGGGCTGACGTCCTCCTGCGTTATCTCGACCTGATAGCCCCTTTGTCTAGCCAGGGGAGCAAAATGGGTCAGGGCGATCGAATCGGGAAGCAGTGACTGCAGATCAATGGACTTCCAGTCCATGGGTTCGAGGTAGTCCAGAAGCTGTGAGAGAACGGCTACCTCATGACCGAGGCGAATTACAAAATCCATATAGTCGCAAATGTCGCTGCTGCCGATAAAAGACATCCTTTGTCCGTTGCGCATCAAGGGAACGATACCCACAACTTCGTTATCCCTCTGAACCGAGAGCAGCAATAGCTCGCTATCGCTGCCAAAGGCTTGCCACCATGACCTCTGCCACTGGGGGGTGAAGAAGACGTGGCCGGTTGAGATCGCTGATAGTAGTTCATCCCAAGCCGTCTCCAAGCTGGAGAAATCTCCAGCCTCAATGGAATAGCTCATTGTCGCCAAGTATAGCATCCCTGCGCTGCTGTGCCAATCGACCCTTTGACACCGCGTCCTTTTTGCCTTATAGTGCCACAAATGCTATTTGCAGAGGTTGTTTACAGATGTAGTTGCCCAATTTATTGGGCTGTTTTGCCTGATAAATCAGGCAACTACGAAAATTTGAGAGCGAAACAGTCTTACAATGCATGAGATTGAACGGGGAATCGGAATAGGGCAGCCTCTGGTGACTTAGGAGGTGAGATGAACTGGCATTACGACGGAGAGATTCGAATCAAGAAACTGGAGACACAGCCCTTTGGCACCAATTGCTATATTGTGGTATGTCCACAGAGCGGCGAGGGCATCATTGTAGATACCCCGGGTGAGGCCTCCAGGATTCTAGCCGAAGCCGAGGATATCAGCGTAAGGTACATAATAATCACCCATACCCATCTCGATCACCTGGGCGCTTTTCAAGAGGTGAGGGATAGTCTCAAGGCCGAAGTGGCCGTCCATCCTTTGGAAGCAGGTGCTCTTCCCTCACCGCCTGACCTGACCTTGGAGGATGGCGATGTGGTAAGCTTCGGCGAAGTGAATTCAAAGGTGCTTCATACCCCGGGCCACACACCGGGCAGCCTGTGCCTGCTCATGGGGAAACACCTCTTCTCTGGGGATACGCTATTCCCCAACGGCCCGGGTAAGACGAGGGACCCCGCTGCTTTCGAACAGGTCGTCAACTCCATCACCGAGAAGCTCTTCATTCTTCCCGATGACACGCTGGTCTATCCCGGCCACGGTGACGATGCCATTCTGGGCGAGGAGAAGCATAACTTCGCCGTTTTCTCCAGCCGACCCCGCACCCCTGGGCTCTGCGGCGATGTGCTGTGGCTTCCCTCCTGACCAGGAAGCCTAAAAAGAACCCAATTCCATATCAATCTCCCAGAGGGCGAGCATTATATCATCGGTGGAGCTTTGAGGTCATACCTGGCAAAGGTGAACCCGCTGGTTGTCTTACGACTCAAGATTGTCATCGCGATGGGCAATAGGGACTAAGAAGTAAATGTGGTAGTGGTGGGTGGGTATCTTAAAAACCAGCAAAACAAGGTAGCCCTTCGGCAAGCTCAGGACAAGCCTGGAGCATCCAGTCCAGGCGTGGTTGGGGCAGGTGCTCCAACCTGACCACCATTTTCGTTAGGCTCGGAAGGACTTGACATTTAAGGTACGAAGCAATTATATTCAACTAGCTTGGAAGGAGGTGATACGGATGGCAGAAGCTTACTGCTTCAAATGTAGAGCGAAAAAGGAGATCAGGAATCCTCAGAGCGTTACTCTAAAGAACGGCAGGCCGGCAATTCGAGGGGTGTGCCCTACCTGCGGGACAAAGGTGTTCCGAATCGGCAAGAGCTAATGGATACAGCCTTTGAGCGAGACCAAACTACCACATAAGGTCTAGTTTTGCTGTGGTAGGGGTAGTTTTTCTAGCAGGGCACAAGCGTTGATTGTTAGAACTTCAACGCTCTCTTCCTCGTTTAGACCGGCGCCTTGTGCGATTCGGCGGACTAAGTCGGGGGAGAGCAGATCCGAGGGGTTGTGGGCATCGGAGTTAAGGAGGAGCTTGGCTCCTGTAAGTCTAGCCAATTGAGCGACGTGGCCATTAGTAAGCGAGTGTCCCTTCCTGGCGCTGATTTCAAGGAAAATGCCGTTGGCGGCTGCCAGTTCGGCTTCTTCAAGGGTAAGCAGGCCTGGGTGTGCTAGAATATCAACATAGGGGCACCGAAGTGCTGCGGAATTGGTACCCTTTTCTACGGGCTCGACAATGGACTCGCCGTGAACAACAACCAGCCATGCCCCAAGTTCTTTGGCACGCTTTGCCGCTTCGCAGATTTCCGCTGGAGGGAGATGGGTAAGTTCTATACCGGGGATGGCGATAATATCCCAGTGCTGCCTGGCCAGAGCGCAGTCCTCGGCGATTTCCTTAATTATCCGCTCCAGATAGCCAACTCCGGCGTGGTCAGTGATGGCGATAGCCTTGTAATTTCTTACCTGCGCTCGTCTTATTAGTTCAATTGGCGATAGGGAACCATCGCTCAGTGCGGAATGAGTGTGAAAATCATAGACCAAAACTCACCTCCCTAATAGGGTAGGTCTATTGTAGAACAGGAGACAGATTTGGGCAATATAAACGTAGCCATTATTGGTGTGGGAAACTGTGCATCATCGCTGGTGCAGGGTGTTCACTATTACAGTGAAGCAGCAGAAAATGAGTTGATCCCCGGTTTGATGCATGTCAACCTGGGCGGGTATCATATTAGGGATATCAAGTTCGTTGCTGCAGTTGATATCGACCGTAAGAAAGTGGGTAAGGACCTGGGCGAAGCGATATATACCCCGCCCAATAACACCTTCAAGTTCTGCCAGGTTCCGGCTACCGGGGTGAAGGTATCCCGAGGTATGACCCACGACGGGCTGGGCAAATACCTGTCCGAGATAATCACCAAAGCGCCAGGCCCCACAGATGACATCGTCAGCATCCTCAAAGAGACCGAGACCGACGTGGTGGTCAACTATCTGCCTGTTGGTAGCGAAGAGGCGACAAAGTGGTATATCGAGCAGGTGCTTACCGCTGGTTGTGGTTTTGTCAACTGCATTCCCGTTTTCATTGCCCGGGAGAAATACTGGCAGAACAGGTTCATAGAGAAAGGACTGCCGATAGTAGGCGATGATATAAAGAGCCAGGTGGGAGCCACTATCACCCACCGTGTACTAACCAACCTTTTTCGGGAGCGCGGTGTCAAACTAGAGCGGACCTATCAACTAAATTTCGGCGGCAATACCGACTTCCTCAATATGCTTGAGCGTGAGAGGTTAGAATCGAAGAAGATATCAAAAACCGATGCGGTAACCTCGCAACTGGATTACAAAATGAAGCCGGATGACATACACGTTGGCCCCAGCGATTATGTCCCATGGCTTGGCGACCGAAAATGGTGCTACATCCGCATGGAGGGACGAACATTCGGTGACGTTCCCCTCAATATTGAGGCGAAGATTGAGGTATGGGACAGCCCCAATTCTGCGGGGGTCGTAGTAGATGCCATCAGATGCTGCAAGCTGGCTATGGACCGTGGTACCAGCGGGGCACTTGTAGGACCGTCAGCCTATTTCATGAAATCTCCTCCTGTCCAATACACGGATGACGAAGCGCGCAGGATGGTGGAAGAGTTCATTGCCGGAGACAATTGATAAAAGGCGTAGCTTGAGAGAAACCGAATATGGCCTGGCAGACGTCCATATTCACAGTAATGTGGGCGACGGAATGGCAGACATTCCCGAACTCCTCACGTTTGTACAGGAGAAAACTGACCTCGATGTCATTGCCATCACCGATCACAATAGGATTAAGGGCAGTTACCAGGCCAGAGAGCTAGCGGCAAAACGCAGCTACCGTTTCGAAGTCGTGATCGGCACGGAGGTGACCACCCTTGAGGGACATCTTCTCGGACTTTTTATAGAGAGCCCTATCCCATACCTCCAGTCATTGGAAAACACTATCGAAGCAATTCACAAGCAGGGTGGTCTTTGTATCGTGCCCCATCCCATGAGCTGGCTAACTCAAAGCGTTAGCAAGCAGAACCTGGAGAGAGTAATGGCCATTGGTGACCCAGATGTCTACCTTGATGGTGTGGAGACGATTAACGCCACGATTGTGGGGCGCATCTCCAATAAAAGGGCGAGGAAGTTCAATAAGAAGTATAAGCTTGCCGAAACAGGAAGCAGCGATGCCCATTTCCTGAAGGCAGTGGGTGGTGCCATCACCCTGTTCCCCGGCAGAACCGCTGAGGAACTGAAAAGAAGCCTTTGAGAGCGGACGACCCAGGCGCGCAATGGCATTAGGGTGAAGACTAGCGATATCGGATTTCTCCAGATAATAAGGCAACAACGCAAAAGCAAGGGACTCTCTCTTCATGGCATGCTAGGAAACATCAGGGAAAACTTCCTATGAAGATCGCCCTCGTTTCCCCATATGATTTCGCATCTCCTGGTGGAGTGGTCGGTCACATATCCCAGCTTTATGAACAATTCATCAAGATGGGGCATTGCGTCAGGATCATTGCTCCTTGCTCTCATAGCGAGGATTTTCTGGAGCACAAGGACCTCATTGCAGTGGGTAAGCCTGTCCCCGTGCCCTCCGCTGGCTCTATCGCCAGGGTCACCCTATCGCCACTCCTGTCCTCCTCGGTGAGGGCCATACTTGAAAGGGAGAAATTTGATATCGTCCACCTCCACGAGCCACTGGGCTCTACCCTGCCCTTCATCGCACTGGGCGTATCACAGTCCATCAATGTGGGCACCTTTCATGCCTGTCACCGTGTGCCAAGGGGATACCAAATCGCTAGGCCATTTGCCATCAGGTGGTTTAGGAGGCTCGATGGCAAGATCGCTGTTTCAAGGCCTGCGATGGAGTTCATAGGCAAACACTTCCCCGGCGAGTATGAGATAATCCCCAATGGCATTGACCTGGAGCACTTCTCCGCTGATGTCCCCCCTATCGAGGAATTCTGCGACGGGAAACTGAATATCTTGTTTGTGGGCCGGCTGGAGAAACGTAAAGGCCTGAAGTATCTCTTAGGTGCCTATAAGGCGGTAAAGAGAGAGTTGCCCGATACCCGGCTCATTGTGGTTGGACCCGGGGAGCGTCGAGAATATGAAGGGCTGGTGAAGAAAATGAACCTGGAAGACGTGGTTTTCATCGGCTATGTATCCTATGAAGACCTCGCCAGATATTACAAGACGGCTGACGTTTTCTGTGCTCCGGCCACCGGGGGAGAGAGCTTTGGTATCATTCTTTTAGAGGCTATGGCTGCGTCAAGGCCCATTGTTGCTTCAGCGAACGAAGGCTACGCTAGCGTAATGAGCCACGGGGTCGAGGGACTACTGGTGCCACCCAGGGATGAGAACGCTATTGCTAGCGCCCTTATTACGGTCCTTGGTGATGAATCCTTGCGCCAGGAGATGGGCGCTAGAGGAAGGTTGAACGCAGAGAAATACAGTTGGCAGAACATTGCCCAAAGGGTAATGGACTACTATGGTAGCTTAATCACCAGGCATTGTGCCCAAGCGACGGAACAGGTCTAACGAACTACGGTATGGAGGGATCTGACTATTACGTGGAAAGATATTCTTCGACCTTCTGAACTCAGCGACAGAGCGCACCACCTTGCTGATCCTTTAGGTCGGATATTGGCCAAAACGCGAATCCCTCCTAATGCTGTAACCATATTTGGCTTTCTGCTGATCATCGTTGTAGCCTGGGTCCTGTCTGAAGGGCACTTCTTTATTGGCGGCTTCTTGGTGCTCATTGTCAGTTGCTCCGATTTCATCGATGGGGCGATGGCCAGGGCTATGGGGAGGGCCACAAGATTTGGTGCCCTGTTGGACTCCAGCCTGGACCGTTACTCTGAGGCGGTGCTGCTTTTCGGACTTCTTTGGTTCTATGCCATGGAGCAGGCCACTACGCAGGTGCTCCTCATCTTTGCCACTGTAATAGGCTCGCTGCTGGTGAGCTATGTGAGGGCGAGGGCGGAGGGGTTGGGACTGGATGCCGAGGTGGGGATTATGAGGAGGACGTTGAGGATTATGACCCTATCACTTGGACTTATCCTGAGCCCCATCGAACCTGCCCTCCTGGTGATACTGTGGATACTGGCGATATCAACCAACCTGACGGCGTTATATCGCCTGTTTCATGTTTGGCATGTCAGCATAAGGAAACCTCAGGAGCCTCGAGACAAGCTGGATTGATGTGCCAGCCCTATAACACAGGGCGCAGAAATCGGCGGAGCGCGAGATAGATGATGAGAGCCCCCAGGATTGCCACTACAACATTTAGAGCGATGAAATATGGAGAAATGCCCGAACCCCCATCGTCAGGGGTTGGCTGGGGCCCAAGACCAAGTCCTTCACGCCACGCGGTATTGAGACCATCCATGTCAAAGCTGTAAACCTCAATCAGGGCATCATCGTAAGTGCTCCCCTCTTGAAACACATTCAGCAGCTCTAATATCTTATGTCTGCCATAGTTATCGAGGAGGAACTGCACTACGCTGTAGCTTTCGGCATAGCAAAGCGCCGCCTCATCTGGGTCAGTGGGAAAGCTGCTGGAGATGCTGCGCACTGAGAAAAGCGTGTCACTGGTAACCGCCTTATCAAGCTTTTTTTGGAGGTCTGACCGCAACTCTCCCTCAGCATCCATTGCCAAACCTTCATCCAGCCAGGTTGGGAGTTCACCATAAGGGCCAAATACGGCCTGATGAACCACCAGGTGACCCAGTTCATGGGCAATAGCCCTCTTACCCCATTCCAGGTCTCCCGGAGAAATCCCGATGGCTATGATGCCATAATCGAAAAAGGCAACACCCCCAGTCCATTCCTGAGGATATACCAAAGCGCCTTGGAGGTCCGATGAATTGGCGTAAATGTAGAGCCTTGCTGGCTGCTCCAGGGAAACCCCGATGTCATCGGCCAGCCGCCCCAGCGCTTCATGGGCAGCATCCAAGAGTTCTTGGGCAAATGAGGAGTCGCCTTCATACCAGAAGAGGGTTATGCCACCGCTGGTCAAGCTGTTCCAGTCATAACGCAGGTCATTGAATTCGACGCTGGCTGGTGAGGTCTCAGTCCGCTGACCATCAGCATCCTCAATCAGCCACCAGTACTCCACCTCAGCCCCCGGCGGAAGCCCACCGGTCTCCAGCATGTTCCACGTCCAGGTTGCGGTCACCGTCTGGCCTTGTATGAAATCAACGTCAACTCGACAACTAACCGGGATCAAGCTCGACCTGCTCACCCTGTACTGAAGATCGACGTCTTTGATCTCAGTGGCAGCCTCTGCCTCCAGAGTGAAAATAATCGCTTGAGGAAATTGAGCCTGAGCATCGCTGGATATAACAGTGACCCCGTCCTCTGCTAGGGTTACAGAGGGAAATGCAGCAAGGAGAACAAGGATTAGGATGAGCAGAAGGCAAGACTTCTTCATCCTGTCTCACCGATGGTGGATTTCAAGTATGCTTTGATGAACTCGTCCAGCTCCCCGTCGAGCACTGAGGTGGGGTCGCTGGTCTCATAGTCTGTGCGATGGTCCTTCACCATTTTATACGGGTGCAGGACATAGCTTCTGATCTGGTTTCCCCATCCTGCGGCGATGTGCTCACCCTTGAGCTTGGCCTGCTCTTCTGCCCTCTTGGCAATCTCAAGTTCCAAGAAGCGAGATTGGAGAACCTTCAGCGCCGTTTCCTTATTCTGGTACTGGGAGCGCTCGTTCTGGCAGGTAACAACCAGCCTTGTGGGAAGATGGGTTATGCGAACGGCTGTACTGGTCTTCTGCACATGCTGGCCCCCAGGGCCGCTAGCCTTGAAGAAATCAATTTTCAGATCATCGGGGTCTATCTTGACATCGATATCTCGTGTCGCTTCAGGTAAAACCTCTACCAGTGCAAAGGAGGTGTGGCGTAAATGGGAGGCATCGAATGGTGAGATGCGCACCAGGCGGTGCACACCACGCTCCGACTTCAGGTAACCGTATGCATACTGACCAGTGACCTCGATAAGAGCGCTCTTTATTCCCGCCTCCTCTCCGCGGGAGACCTCGATTATCTCAGCACGATAGCCATAACGCTCCGCCCACCTGAGATACATTCTGAGAAGCATCTCAGCCCAGTCCTGAGCCTCAACGCCTCCAGCGCCGGCGTGAACAGCGAGGAAGGCGTTCCTGTCCTCGTACTCGCCACGGAGCAGCAGGCTGAACTCCAGCTCCTCAAACTCAGTGGAAGCTTTATCTATATCAGAGTCGATTTCCTCTGCCCAGGAGAGTTCCGTCTCCTCGATAGCTAAATCAACTAACTCGGCAAGCTCAGCAACCTTTCCCTCCAAGGTGCGCCACCTGTCCACCTCACCCTTCAGCTCGGCGAGGCGGCGCATCACCCGCTGCGCCCTCTCTGGATCTCCCCAGAAATCGGGCTGTGACGACTCCTTCTCTGCTTCAACGATCTCCCTTTCTTTAGCTACGATGTCAAAGACGCACCATTACATGGGAGATGCGGTCCCTCAGGTCTTCCAGCCTCTTCCTTTGTTCTTGCATTTTTACTCCTTCAAAGTTCCAGCGGTAGCTTACCCTGCTCTTCTTCTGATGGCGAGGGCAACTTACCTGCAGCAGCCATGTGGGCGAGGCGAGTTGGCTCGGGGAGGCGATAGCCGTTGCAACAGGCCATCACCCAGTATAGCGCTGCCTCAAGATCAACCTTATGCCCGATAGAGACATAAACTGGCTTTACACTCCGCTTCGTTCTCAGTGCTGCCCCGACAACCTCATCGCCATCTAAGAGGAGAGCACGAGCGCCGGGCTCTTCCTCCAAATCGCCATGCCGACCACATAGGATTGACTTGGCACACCCTATAGTGGGCACATCCAGGAAAAGCCCCAGATGAGAGGCGAGCCCCAATCTTCTCGGATGGGCGATGCCCTGGGCATCGGCGATGAAAAGGTCAGGGATAAGAGTAAGCCTTTCACAAGCCGCCAGAACCAGAGGGGTCTCTCGAAACGATAAAAACCCAGGCACGTAGGGGAATTCGACCCTCTGTTCAACCACGCTCCTCTCGACAAGCACAAGGTCGGGGAAACGCAGAACAACCACTGCCGCCTTTGCCATCCCCCTCTCGTCCTCATGAGAGATATCCGCGCCAGCAATGAGACGAGGGGCGTCGACCTCGCTTTTCCTCACTACTTGGGAGGCAAGCGAACGCTGAATCTCCCGAGCTTCAGCGGTACTTACATGCCAGCTGTGAAGGTTGTGCCATTTCACACTGTTAAATTATATCCTCATGAATCTCCCGTGGCAACCTAAACCATTGACACCAGGAGCTTTATCACCCATAATAGCAACGTCAAACGGCAATATTAAGGGAGTACAGATGGTAAAGATCCGATTAGCTCGTGTTGGAAGGAAGAAGAAGCCTAGCTACCGAGTAGTTGTCGCCGATGTTCGAGCTCCACGTGATGGCTCATTTATTGAAATCATCGGACACTACGATCCACTCACTGACCCGCCCACCGTTGTAGTTGACGAAGAGAAGGCACTAAAATGGCTTCGCCAAGGGGCCCAACCCACAGAACCCGTGGCTCGTTTGCTAGATAAGCTTGGCATCTTGGAAAGGCTCAAAACGGAGGCCGCTGCTTAGCATTCTTCAGAGAAAGGATTCAAAATCTAAACTAGGGGAGAACAAATGAAAGAGCTTATCGAATACATCGCAAAAGCTATAGTCAATAATCCAGACAAGGTGCTGGTAACCGAGGAGCGAAACGACGAGAGAGTGTTTCTTAAGCTTCAAGTCGATGAGGAAGATATGGGCAGGGTGATCGGCAAGCAAGGACGGGTAGCCCAGTCAATGCGCACTCTGCTCAGGGTGCTAGCAGCGAAGCAAGGCATTCGAGTAGATCTTGACATAGTCTAGCCAGAGCCATGGATTCTGATTCCATTGTGGTTGGTAGGGTGGTTGCCCCTTGGGGAGTAAAAGGAGAGATGAAAGTGGAGGTGATTACCGATTTCCCCGACCGATTCTCTCCTGAAGAACAGGCTTACATTGATGG
>DAOUVR010000081.1 GCA_030667555.1 Dehalococcoidia bacterium | reverse complement strand
TGTCGAGGAATTCGAGGAGCAACTACGGCGGATGCCAATACCAAGGAAGGTATCGTAGCAACGACGAAGGAGTTGCTCCGAGAGATGATCAGCGCCAACGGGGTTCAAGAAGAGGAGGTGGCCTGTATCCTTTTCACTACAACTCATGATTTAAATGCTGAGTTCCCGGCAGTGGGGGCCAGAGAACTGGGACTAACCAGGGCTCCACTGTTGTGTGGACATGAGATGGCTGTTCCTGGCAGCCTGCCGATGTGCCTGCGTATCCTGATACTTTTTAATACGGAAAAGAGTTTTGATGAGATCGTGCATGTCTATAGAAAGGGGGCTCAGGGGTTGAGGTCGGATAGCGGAAGCAAGGGAAGCAGTCTGCAGGAGTAATAGATGCTAATTGTAATGACCAAAGGATCTCCAGAAAAAGATCTGGAGGACATATTGGAGAAGCTCACCCAAATGGGGTTCACTGGACATGTATCTAAGGGCGTTGAGAGAACGGTGATTGGCGTCGTAGGACGAACCTATCCCGAACTGAAAGACATGATGGAGATGTGGTCTGGGGTGAGTGAGGTTGTGCTCATCAGCAAACCCTATAAACTGTCCAGTCGGGAGTTTCAGCCACAGGATACCAGGATAAGGGTTGGTGATTTGACCATAGGTGGTGAGGAGATCGTAGTCATGGCTGGCCCTTGCGCGGTGGAGAGTGAAGAGCAAGTTCTGCAAACAGCGCGCGCCGTGAAGGCGGCAGGAGCAAATATTCTACGTGGTGGCGCCTTCAAACCGAGCTCCTCCCCTTATACCTTCCGCGGGCTGGGCGAAGATGGGCTCAAGATTCTGGCGTTAGCTAGCCAGGAGACGGGGATGCCCGTTATCACCGAGGTCATGACCCCCCAAGATGTCGAACTGGTTTCGCGCTATGCTGACATCCTCCAGGTGGGGACGCGCAATATGCAAAACTTCATCCTCCTTGACGAAGTAGGTAAAGCACAAAAACCGGTGATGCTTAAAAGAGGCATGTCAGCCACTATTGAGGAGTGGCTGCTTTCCGCGGAATACATCCTTGCCCAGGGGAATCGTCAACTACTACTCTGTGAGCGAGGGATCAGAACTTTCGAAACCTATACTAGAAATACTATGGATATAAGTGCCATTCCTATCATCCAGAAGCTGAGTCACTTGCCCATCATTGCTGACCCTAGCCATGGCACAGGCAGGTGGCACCTTGTGGCTCCACTGGCCTTAGCCTCGGTGGCTGCTGGGGCTGATGGGTTGATGATCGAAGTTCACCCCAACCCTGAATCTGCCCTCAAGGATGGCGCTCAGTCGCTGACTTTCGAGAACTTCGAGCGACTTATGGAACAGGTGGTTGCGGTAGCGCTATCTATGGGACGAAAGATGGCGGGAAGCGCTAAGGGTGAAGCAAAAGAAGTGGCAAAAGGAAACTAGTAAGTAAAATCTGAAGGGGAAATGCTAGTCGAAGAAGAGCTAGCCAGGGCGCTGCCAGAAAATGATACGGCGCTTACCATCGGGGTTTTCGATGGGGTTCATTTGGGTCACGAGTTTCTTATCAAGAAGCTCAAGGAGAGAGCATCGGACGGCGGTCTGCTTAGTGTTGTGGTGACTTTTCACCGTCATCCCCGTCTTGTTCTCTCGCCACGGTCTAATCTTACCTATTTGACCAGTATCAAGGAGCGGATTAGACTTTTAGAAAGCCTTGGTGTGGGGTGTGTTGTGACTCTCTCCTTCACCCGTGAGTTGGCCGAGCTTAGCGCCCGAGAGTTTATCGGGCTGTTACAGAAATATCTAAGGATGCGAAGCTTAGTGGTTGGGCCTGACTTCGCTTTGGGCAAGCGAAGGGAAGGAGACGCCCCAAAGCTAGAATCTCTAGGTGAGGAGCTTCATTTCTCTGTAGAGGTGGTGGAGCCTATGGTGTGCGAGGGAGGGGTGGTGAGCAGTACCGCGATTCGCTCTGCGCTTTCCCAAGGCGAAATGATAAAGGTGAGCCAACTTCTGGGTCGTCGCTTCACGCTAAGTGGGCAGGTAATGAAGGGCGATCAGCGCGGCAAAACGCTTGGCTTTCCTACCGCAAACCTCGTCCCCGACCCAGAGCAAGCTTTGCCTCCTGATGGCGTTTATACCACCCGTGCATTTGTCAACGAAACGGCTTACACAGCAGTGACGAATATTGGTGTTCGTCCCACTTTCGGTGACGGGAAGCGGGTTGTTGAGGTTCATATCCTCGATTTCGAGGAGAGGGAGCTTTATGGCCATGAGATCAGGATCGAGCTGGCGCATCGGTTGCGTGGTGAGGTGAGGTTCTCAGGCGCCGATGAGCTTAAGGAACAGATGCGAAGGGACGTGGAGCAGACACGGGCACTATTGGTACCATGAAGCACTACTAAGTGAGAGAGGGGAGCTCAAGAGGGAGATGGGGGAAACCACTGTTGTTGATGACTATGGGCGCCTTCTAAGAAGGGGCGTTGTCGAGATCATTGTTGAAGAAGAGCTAATCAAGCTGCTGGAGTCAGGGCGAAAACTTCGCCTCAAGCAGGGCTTCGACCCAAGCCGGCCTGACATCCACCTGGGACATGTGGTTGGTCTGAGGAAGCTTCGCCAGTTTCAGGAACTTGGGCACCAGCTTATCCTCATCGTTGGAGATTGGACGGCACAGATTGGCGACCCAAGTGGCGAATCGGCAACACGCCCTATGCTTTCCGCCGAAGCGGTGCGCGCCAATGCTGAAACATATATGAAGCAGTTCTTCAAGGTGGTCGATCGTGAAAAGACCAAGGTCGTCTGGCAGAGCGAATGGTTCGGGAAGTTCACCTTAGCAGATGTTATTACCCTCACCAGCAAATTCACTGTGGCACAGATGCTGCAAAGGGACGATTTCGCCAAAAGATATGCCTCAGGTCGTCCCATCGCTATCACGGAGTTTCTCTACCCATTGCTCCAGGCATACGACTCGGTGGTGATTGAGGCCGATGTGGAATTCGGCGGTACCGACCAGAAGTTCAATTGCCTTGTGGGGAGGGAGCTTCAGCAGATGGTGGGGCAGCCTCCCCAGCAGGTTTTCCTGATGCCGCTTCTTGTGGGCACCGACGGCAAACAGAAGATGTCGAAGAGCCTGGAGAACTACATCGCTGTGGATGAGCCCCCCAGCGAGATGTATGGCAAGGTGATGAGCATCCCCGATGACTTGATGATGGACTATTTCGAGCTTCTTACTGATGTAGACGATGACATGCTCACAGATTACAGGAGGATGATTTCTGACGGCTCGAAGAATCCGATGGAAATAAAGAAGCGCCTTGCCCGCGAGATTGTGGCTGAGTTTCATGATGAGAAAGCGGCTGTGGAGGCGGAGGCCCATTTCGAAAGGGTGGTTCAGAAGCGAGAGACGCCTGAGGAGATCGCGGAAATAGCATTCTCTTTTGCTTCACCTACTTCAGGCCCTAACGCAAAGTTAGTCGTTTTTCCTTTTTCCGTTGGCTGGGGACCAGGGTATTTGGGGCCAGGGGATAGTATATCAGGTTTGCCACGCGTTATCTCAAGGGTGGATATCCCCGGAATATTACTCGCCAAATCTTTAGTGAAGAGCCGCACGGAAGCAAAGCGTTTGATAGCTCAAGGAGCAGTTACAATAGATAGTAGGGCGATACACGAGAGCGAAGAGGGGGTACATGAGGGCAGCGTCATCAAAGTGGGCAAGCGCCGCTTTGTGAAAATAGTCCATGCTGATTAGATAGTTCAAACCTTTCAACGACTTACAAGCAATCGTTGAAAGGTTTGTCCAGTAATTTGAGGACTAAGTATAAGGATAGAGCACGATCTCTTGGTTGAAAGAGGGATCCCTTTGTTAATGTGTCAAAGATAAAAGCCAAATAACAAGTGGAGGTAAAGATGCAGTTACGAATCCCAGGCCCTACCCCGCTCCCCGATGAAATCCTAAAGGCGATGGCCAGGCAGATGATCAATCATCGCGGGCCAGAGTTCGCTGAGATGATCCATGAGGCCACCGACATCCTTAAAGAGATGTTTCAGACTGAAGGGGATGTTCTCATACTAACTGGCTCGGGCACCGGTGGCATGGAGGCGGCTGTCGTCAATACCCTTTCACCTGGGGACAAAGTGCTGTGCCTCGCTAATGGAGCCTTCGGCGAGCGCTTCGCCGACATCGCCGAGCAGTTTGGCGCTGAGGTCTCCAGGCTTCGCTTCGAGTGGGGGCAAGCAGTTGAACCCGCAGCGGTACGCCAGGCGCTATCCAAGGACTCTGGGATAAAGGCAGTGATGGTTACCCAAAATGAGACCTCCACTGGGCTAACTAATGACTTGGCATCCATTAGCGCAGTAGTAAAGGAGTTCGACAAGCTCCTTCTGGTGGATGCTATCAGTGGCCTGGGCGCTATCGACCTCCCCACAGACGCCTGGGGGTGCGATGTAGTTGTCACCGGCTCTCAGAAAGGGTGGATGGCTCCACCGGGGCTGGCCATGGTCAGCGTCAACGCGCGGGGGTGGCAGGCGAACGCGGAAGCAAAGATACCAAGGTATTACTGGGATTTCGCCAAGGCAAAGAAATTATTGGATGAAAAGGGGCAGACCCCGTGGACCCCTGGTATCACGGCGATTTATGCGCTTTCTGCTGCTCTCCGATTAATGAAGCGGGAGGGACTCTCCAATATCATCGCTCGCCATGCTCGTGTAGGCGACAGGGCGAGGGAAGGAGTGAAATCGCTTGGCCTATCCCTCTTCGCTGATGAAAACTACGCCTCAAACACAGTTACCGCGATCAAAGTACCTGATGGGCTTGATGCAAAGAGACTTCTGAGTATCCTCAGGGAGGAGCATGATACCGTCCTCGCTGGTGGGCAGCAGAAGCTGGATGGGAAGATATTTCGCATAGGCCACCTGGGTTATGTAACCGAGGACGACATCGATGCGGTAATCAAGGCGCTAAGGATTGCGCTGCCTCAGGTAGGCTTCAAAGGGTGAAGTAGCGCAGGGGTGCTGAAATCGGAATCGAGGAGATAGGAGGCGGATCTCGGTTGGGAGTGAAGAGGCTAAAGAATAGAGGTCTGATAGAGGTTTCTGAGGCGGTTAGTAGATTCCTGGCTGAGGAGGTTCTGGACTAGAGCGAGGTTTCTAGGCAAACCCCGATGATCAACTGCCCGCCAACAAATCAAGAAAAAGAGGGCAGCCTTGAGCATCTGCTCAAGGCGCGAATGAGGCGTACGCTACAATCCACCCAAGGTAAAGTATGAGAATCCATTTTTCGAAGCAAAAGGTTTAGCTGAAGGAAGGTTAAGGGTGATAAGATGAAGATTCTGATTGCAGACCGCATTGCCAAAGAAGGTATCGATGCGTTAGCCGCCTATGCAACCGTTGATGTCAGGTTGGGGATGGGTTTCCATGAGCTTTTAGGTATCATTCGCCAGTATGAAGCCTTGGTGGTGAGAAGCGAGACTAAAGTTACAGCAGAGATCATCGAAGCGGGTGAGAAACTTCAGGTCATCGGGCGCGCTGGTGTGGGGGTGGACAATATTGATCTGGAGGCGGCAACAAGGAAAGGCATCGTCGTGGTCAATGCCCCCACAGGAAATACCATCGCTGCTGCGGAGCATACTATAGCCTTGATGCTCACTA
>DAOUVR010000014.1 GCA_030667555.1 Dehalococcoidia bacterium | reverse complement strand
CTGCTGGTAGCGGCCTTCGCCTGTGGTACCACCGAAGGGCCAGTCGAGACTCCTACTCCGACACAGACTCCTGTATCTGGTGTAACTGCTGAACAGATAAGAGACCAGACTATTACAGCATTGGATGAACTGGATACATGCCAGTTTCAAATGGACACGACAATGGATATGTCGTTTGCGGCAGAGGGAGAGATAACTAATCTTTTAATGGCTGTTAATGCCAACGGCGCTCTGGATAGACCAACTGAGAATTTGTACATGGATATATACATGACTATCGAAAGTCCCGGTTTAGAGCACATGGAAACGTCGGTGGAAGCGTATATCGTAGACGATTGGTTTTATATGGGACAGGAATTTCCCCCTGAACCTGCAGTGTGGACGAAGAGTCCGCTGATGGAGTATGAGTGGGAGAAGCAGGACATAGCATCCCAACAGCTTGATTTGCTGTTGGATGTCGATGTGGAACTCCTTGGCACCGAGGCAGTCGATGGAACCGAGTGCTACGTTCTCAAACTGACGCCCGACATGGAAACACTCTGGGCACTGCTGCAATGGGCTGGGGCAGAGGGAGGATTGCCGCCTGATCTGGACCTTGAAGAAGTGCTTACCGATCTCTCCGTCATGCAATGGATAGCAAAGGACACATACTTCACTCGAAAGACAACGATGAATCTCACCATGGCATTTACACCTGAATCTTTAGGCTTAACGCCGGAGCCATACAGCAGTTTCGTTCCCACTGCCGATATGGCGATAACAATTATTATGCACCACATCAACGAGCCAGTCACCATCGAGCTGCCGCCAGAGGCGGCAGAGGCTGAGGAGATGCCTCTGCCCTGAAGCTATAGATTCCGGGGTGTGGCGCAGTGGTTAGCGCGCATGGTTTGGGACCATGAGGTCGCCGGTTCAAATCCGGCCACCCCGACCATAATGATTGCCACACTAGCCAACAACAGGATAATCCCCCGCGTGGGGTTCCAACGCGCAAAAGCGCCGCCGATACCGCCAGCCATTCCAACTGGTATCAGCACTACCATTGACGATGGCGGAGTTCATCAAGTAATGGTTCTCCAAGTGCCTCCTACAGGTAGCCCATGAACGTCAACTGAAATACCCCCAAATCAAAATGCAACCCCGTCCACAGGTCCCTGGAACCATCGCCGCGGCGCATATGTTTCTCCCCCGTCACACAACCTGGCTCTTCCGATTTCGTTATGAGGCCATGGACGGCCACTCTCCACGCTTGTGAGTATCACCCACTCTTTGAGTAAGCTGTTCAAATGCGGCTCATTGACGTTGGTGAATGCAACACTGTTCTCTGTAATACGAGTAATTGATCCCGACAGTAACAACAACCGTAACGGTTGTTACGATAGCTACTGCAACTACGATGACCATAGCGTCAATCACAATTGTGGCTGCTTTGGATCGGTATGGAGGTGGACCATGACGTTCACCAGATTACTCGGCTCCATACCCTTGCCTGGCTTTTCAATGATGAATTGCAACTCGTTGTTCTCGTCCACCACAAGGTAGCCCCCGGGGAAATAGCTTTTCACTTCGCAGCCAAGCAGGTATGAAATGCCAGAGTTGTCACTGACAGCTTCAATAATGCTGCTATAGGCTGAGCTTTCGAAGATGTCGTTCGGGTTGAGCACGATGATTTCACCGTCGAAAAAGCGCTCAGCACTCCTGAGTGCATCAGCAATTCCCATCGGCCGAATCTGGAAGGCCAGTTCGGCCTTGACACCAGGAAGGCTCTTTATGATTTCTCCCACTCTGTCGATATTGCTCGGACTTGCGACAAAAACGAAGTCCGTCAGCCCAGCCTCCTTTGCCCTCTCGATCTGGTGTTCTAGCAGGGTTTTCCCCAGAAACTTGAGCAGGAACTTGTCCTCGGTAATAGGGAGCATCCTCTTCCCGATGCCCCCACAGAGAAAGACCACCTTCATAGCTCGCACCTCGCAAGACATGAATGAACTGCCTCGGCCCCCTCGGCCAGGAGCTCTACGGTTCTCGATCGCGATGGAGCCTCCGCAATGACCCTGATGGCTGGCTCGGTGCCGCTAGCCCTGATAAGCATCCAGGCATCATCGTATTCAAGCCTCAGCCCATCCAGGATATTCATCTCACTGGCTTCAAAGAGATGGACCCTTTTCCTTATCTCCACCATGACATCCTCTTTGAGCCTATTGGGGCACTGTATCTTGCTCTTCTCGAAAAAAAGCCTGGGAATCTCATCGAAGAATCCTCTGATATCACGCGTATCGTTCAGATGGCTGAGGAGTGTAAGTACAGCGAAAATACTGTCGGGGTAGTATCCCGCCTCCGGGATTATATACACCCCCACTCCCTCCACCCCTATGGCAGCATTGAGCTCCCTTGCCAGATAGGCGACATCCGTATCCCCAACCATCCCCCGCACCACCTCCACTCCCAGATCCGCCACCGATAGGTCGAGAAGTCTGCCCGTTTCGACGGTGGTAGCAATTTTCTTCCTCCCCGTCTTCATCGCAACAATCCTGGAGATATAGGCGACCATTTCATTGAATCCGAGGAACCCCTCCCTGTCGCAGAACACAACCCGGTCGGCATCGCCGTCGAAACAGACGGCGAGGTCAGCCTTCTCCTTTCTGAGGAACTCCACCGTTTCCTGCAGCGTATCCTCTCCGGGCTCGGGGTCTCTTCCCGGGAAAAGCCCATCTGGCTCATCGTTCAAGGGCATTACCTTGAAGCCCATGGTGGAGAAAAGCTCGCTGGCAAATCCCGCAGCGGCACCGTTTCCCGGGTCAACGACTATTTTCATATAGCGGTCGAATCTCTTGCCGGAGAACCTGTCCTGTATGAACTGGAAGTAGGTTTCCTTCAACCGTTGACCTGGACTGAGCGTGCCCAGGAAGCTTACTTTCACTGTCTTTTTACTCATCAACTGCTCTATCTCGGCTTCCTGAGCCCGGCTATATCCCATAGAGTTCCCATTGAAAAGCTTGATGCCGTTATACTCTGGGGGATTATGCGAAGCAGTGATCATGATGCCGGTGTCAAATCCCATCTCGCGGGTTAGTAGCGCCAGCGCCGGGGTGGGGAGAATTCCAAAGCTGGTCACATCTACGCCTGAAGAAAGCAAGCTTAAAGTGACGGCGTTCTTGACCATTTCCCGGCTCACCCGCGTATCAGTGGCAATACATACCCTTGAATGTGTAGGCAGGGTTGCACCAATCGTCTGGCCCACTGCCTGGCACAGTTGCGGCGTCAGGTCTTGATTGACCACACCCCTGATGCCACTGGTTCCAAATAGCCTCGTAGTTTGCATAGCTCCTAACCGCCAACCCTTATTTTTCTCTTATTATGTTCCTCGACGATCCCGCAGAACGCCCTCACAAGCTCAAGGTCAAACTGAGTGCCCGAACACCGCCTGAGCTCCTCAAGCGCTTCCTCCTCAGACACAGTATCCCTGTAAGGACGCTGTGTGGTCATGGTGTCGTAGGCATCAGCTATGCTTATAATTCTGGCGCCAAGGGGTATATCTTCACCCTTGAGTCTATCCGGGTATCCCGTGCCGTCATACCACTCGTGGTGGTGCCGGATCATCGGCACCAGCGCCGCCAGTTCCGTTACATGGCCAACTATCCTTGCCCCTTCAACAGGGTGCCTTCCCATCACCCGCCATTCATCCTCGGTTAGCCTACCAGGCTTGGTCAGGATTGAGTCAGGGACGCCCACCTTACCGATATCGTGAAGGAGGGCAGCAGCATGTAGGTTCACTAATTCATCCATTGATAGCCCGATAGCTCTGCCTATTGTTTCCGATATGTATGCGACCCTCTCTGAATGACCATAGGTGTAGGGGTCTCTGGCATCTACCGTAGCCGCCAGGGCATAGACGTGGTCCAGCATTGCACTGTCCAGGACGCCCAGTGTCACTGCCCCCAGATCGGACACCAGTGAAGATTTGTATCCTCCCTGCCTCTTTGAATGGTACAGGGCAGTGTCGGCAAGGAATACCAGGCCATCAGCCGTTCCAGCATCCTGAGGGAATTGAGCGATTCCAGCGCTAAAACCCAGATGAGCTTCCAGAATGAGATTGTCTGACTTAGGCGTTTCCAGCCACTTTGAGCTGATGCGGTCTACAATCTTCCTGGCTCTATAAGCCTCTGTTACCGGCAAGATGATAGTAAACTCGTCGCCACCGTAGCGGAAAGCCATATCGCTCTTCCTCAGTGCTGACTTGAGCGTACGGGCAAGAGATCTCAAAACTGCATCCCCATTAAGGTGCCCAAACCGGTCATTGTATTCTTTGAAGCTGTCGAGGTCGAGAATTGCCAAACAGAAAGCGTGACCATAGCGCTGCGCGCGGTCTATCTCTGCCTCAAGCGCCTGGTAGAAGTGACGTCGATTGTATAGCTCCGTCAGTTCATCAGTGACCGATAGCTCTCTTGTCCTCTCCAGCAGTTGGGCATTCTCTATACCCATTCCTATCTCGTTACTTACAGCCTGGAGCAGGGCTATCTCCTCAGCGCTATACTGGCGGGGATAGCGGCAGGCAAGCGCAATTGCGCCCGAAACGACACCTTTCAACCACAACGGCACGACAATACGTGATTGCAGTCCCTCATTTTGTACCGCTTGTGTTATCCTGGCTAGATTAGGCTGATTTAACGCCCTTTCCAGCGCAATGGTCGGCTCTTTCCACTGACGCAGCTTCTCGATTTCCTCCTGATCCAGCTTCAAAATGCTCATGCTTGCAATAAACTCGTTGGACACCCCCTTATGAGTGGTGAGAATCAGTTCTCCAGTGCCTTCATCTAGAAGATACACGTTAGCAACATCTACCTCCATGACCCCTGTTACTGTATCCATCGTATTACTTAGCATATCATCCAGGTCCAGGGTCTGGCTCACCGCATGGGCAACTGTATGGAGCGCTTCAGCGCGCTTGGCATGACGCTTTATCTCCTCCTCCGCCCGCTTGCGCCCGGTGATGTCTTGGCTGATGCCGATAACGAGCACCGGGTTTCCAGCAGTGTCCCGCACAATGCCCCCCTTCTGAAGGGCATTCACTGTTGAACCGTCTTTACGGATGTATCGTTTCTCGAATTCGACCGACCCGCTGTCTCCCTTCAGCAGCGTGCCAAATTCTTCACGGCTCCTCTCCCTGTCATCGTGGTGGGTTATCTCATCGAAGGTCAGATTTCGCAGCTCGTCGAAGGAATAGCCCAGCATGTCGCAATATGCCTGGTTCATGCTAAGGAACTTTCCATCCATGTCGGTTATGCCCACACCCACCGGGGCGTTCTCAACCGTGGCTCGCCATTTCTCCTCACTGGCCCGCAACTCCTCCTCCGCCCGCTTGCGCTCGGTGATATCTCTCACAACGCCAATGAATCACGCTGGATTGCCCGAGCTATCACACAGCAGGCCATTGCTGATCTCAGCTTCATATTCCATGCCATCCGCGCCTACCACGGCGTACTCTGACCTCAAGATGGGATGTCCCTCTTCAAGTGTTTTTCCCATGTCGTGCATAAGCCTGGCACGCTCTCTGGGCGATACAAGCTCAACGGCGCTTCGACCAATAAGCTGTTCCTTACTAATGTATCCAAACATGTGAACTGCTGCGTCGTTCGCCTCAACAATATTGCCTTCTAGGTCAGTAGCCACAATGCTGTCTTCAACGCAATGAAACATTAGGCGGAGTTTTTCTTCCGATTCCCTCACCGCCTCCTCCGCCCGTTTGCGCTCGGTAATGTCTGTGATAATGGCATTGAATCCAGTTGTATGTTTTTCGTGGGTAAGAGCCGTAGGGGACGAAGCACACCATACATCGTGCCCATCTTTGTGAACTACTCGGAATTCCAAAGAAGGGTGAGTGATCTGACCTTTTAGGGCGTTAATGAAAGTGGTAACCACACCTGTCCTATCCTCTGGGTGCAAAAAATCGGCGAATGGCTTGCCGATTAGTTCCTCCGGCGAATAGCCGATCATTAGGCAAAGTGCTTCATTTACTAGAGTAAACTCACCTTTCAGGTCAGTGATGGCTACTCCCGCACTGGTTGTCTCAATAAGACTTCGATACTTTGCTTCGCTTTTGGTAAGCTCCTCCTCCGCCTGTTTGCGCTCGGTGATATCTGGGCATACAACCTGTCCTACTATCTTTCCCTCCGATTGAAACAGGATTGGGTATACCTCTGTGTATCTAAGCTCGCCGCCAGGCCTTACTATGACTTGAGGTATTGGCTGCTGTTCGATTTTCATCTCCTTAGCAGCTTCCTTCATTTTCTCCCGGTGAAGCGCTACTTCATCTTCAGGGACAAACTCAAAAAGCTTGCGGCCCAGCAGGTCTTTTCTTTTCCTTCCGAACAGTTCCTCTGCTTTCTTGTTGACAAACGTTATCTCCCCGCCTGGCACCTCCACCCAGTAAACAGGAGCTGCGCTAGTCTCCAACAATGTCCTGTATTTGCCCTCGCTTTCCCGCAGCACCTCCCCTGCCTCAGCCAGTTTGTCCTCGATAGCTAGCTGTTTAATCGTTCGTTCCACTGCTCGAGGCAGCCGGTCAAGAAATGCCGTGTCCTTCACCAGGTAGTCTCGTGCACCAAGCTTCATCATCTCCACCGCTACCTTTTCGTCACCATGTCCGGTGATAACGATGAAGGGAACGGTGCGCTTCTGCCTGGCCAGAGCTTTCATCACTTGCTCGCCGCTCATGTCTGGCAGACGGTAGTCCAGCAGCGCCAGTGTGACCGCATTGTTGACTATCCAGTCAATCGCTTCAGCGCCATCCGACACGCCATCCGTATGAAAACCCAGACGCCGAAGGTTTGTCTGGATTAAGTGCGACAGAGCCCGGTCGTCCTCAATCACAAGGATTGCAGGATGCGTCGCTGTTCTCTCTGTGCCGTTGCTATCTTCCAGTCCCTTTTTCATCCTGTAGTTCTCAGTGAGTCGTTGGCACTTCCACAACTATTAGGATGCTCCCCTTCTCCTCCATGCTACCTTGCCCTAACCCCGTCCCTGTGCAGGTTTACCCTGAAAGTGCTGCCTTGCACCTGTTCACTTGCCACTTCGATTGTGCCTCCATAACCCTCCACAATGGTCCTGACAGTCGTCAGGCCAAGGCCAATGCCTCCAGCCCTGGTGCTGAAGAGCGGCTCGAAGATTTCACCTATGTTCTCCTCCGCTATGCCCTCCCCCGTATCGGCGATGGAGGCACACACCCACTCCGGACTTTGCATTTCCGATTTGACCAGCAACTGCCCGCCCTCGGGCATAGCCTGGATAGCGTTGAGGATTAGGTTGTCGAAGACCTGGATAAATTGATAGGGATCAGCCAGGATGGGCGGCAACGCCTCGTCCAGTTGCCTTACCACCTGGATGTTCGGCGGCAACACAGCGCGAGACAGTGCTTCCTGGATGACATGGTTGATATCTACCTTTCGCCAAACAGGGGGCCTGGGACGGGCGAATTCGAGTAAGCTGTTGACGATTCTCTGGGACGCCGCCACTTCCTTCTCCAGGATCTGCAGTGTCTTCTTTACCTCCTGTTCCGGCTCTTTCAGGACCATGTTGAGGAAGCAAGCGGCGTTCTTGATAGCTCCCAGCGGGTTGCGCAGTTCTTGGCCCACGCCGCCGGCCAGTTGTCCCAGCACGACCAGCTTCTCCTGGCGAATGAGCTTTCCGTGGGCATCTTGGAGCTCTTTGGTGCGCCGCTCCAACATCGTTCCCAATCGCTCCAAATGCTCCCTCAGTTCCTCCTCCCGTTGCTTGTGCTCGGCCTCTGATATCTCCAATTCGGCGACCTGTTGTCGCACTTCCACCAATTCACTTATGAGTTGATGCTCTGTTGTCCTATCCTTGACTTTCATCCCATATCCCTCCTCAATACGAGCGATATTTTGGCCAACTGCTGCCAGCCATCTATAAGTGGGCACGGTGTACGGCACGTGTCGTCACTTAAACTTGTTTCGCCCCGATGACTTGCTCACATGCCCTAAAGAACATACCCACACTAAATGGTCACGGTTCAGCGCACAATCGGGAAATCCCTGAGTTTTGGTTTACAATCCCTGAATTTGATCTTCGAAATACCTGAGGCAGAAGTCCTCCCTCCCCTAGAAGGCATCAACATCTCCTCCCTCCCCTGTGGGCCAACAACATGTCCTCCCTCCTCTGGAGGGAGTTAGAGGGAAGAGGAAAGTCTCACCTCCTCCCTAACCCTCCCCCTCAAGGGGGAGGGTACGAGATTCTTCGCCTTTGGCTCAGAACGACAAAGGTGGGCACGAAAGGAAGAATGTCATTGCGAGGAGCGTCAGCGACGAAGCAATCTTGGTGAGGATTGGCAGGGGCACATATCATTCTCACGGGCCGCAGGCGGAAGGACAAGGCCTGAAGGACCCGCTCCCCACCGGGATTGCTTCCCCTTCACTTTGTTAAGGGTCGCAATGACAATAACGGACCGTGGTCTCGGTGTGTACCCACCGAGATTCTTCCCCTTCACTCAGTTCAAGGTCAGAATGACAGTAATTGAAGGGTTCAGATTTAGAATGACACAAGGGGCGGGTGGGTGGGAACATGTTCTCCCTCCCTCGAAGAGTCTTCGACCGTCAAGGGAGAGGGAGTAAAAATACCGGGGTAGGTTGGAGCATCTGCTCCAACCATGCCTGTTTTCGTTGATTCCTGACGAATCAGGCAACTACAATGATTGGGGAAGTTGAAAAATGTAGTTGCCCATCCTTCTTTGAAGGATTGGGCGCGCTTTATTGAGCGAGCGTACCTGATGAATCAGACAACTACATATGAATGAATATAGCTTCATCAATTCATGTCAATTGTGTTCCAAGAGAACCTGCAGAGTTAGCGCTCGAGGGAGGTCAATCCTTCGCGGATGGCATATTTGGTGAGTTCAGCTACAGTGCGGATATCCAGCTTCTTTATGGTTTGCTGGCGGTGGGTTTCAACGGTCTTAACGCTCAAGTGGAGAGTGTACCCGATCTCCTTGACGGTTTTCCCTTCGGCTAAGAGCTGTAGCACCTCTCGCTCCCTCGCCGTCAAAGCAGACAACATCGAATTCTCGGCCTCTGGCAGATGACGCATGTATCCTTCTACCACTATGCCAGCTATCCCTGGACTCAGGTAGGTCTGGTCCGCAATCACTACACGGATGGCCCGGACCAGTTCTTCCAGTGCGCAGTCCTTCAATAGATAGCCCGTTGCACCCGCACCGAGCACTCCAGCAACAAAACGCTTGTCAGAATGCATCGACAGGGCGAGTACCCTGACGCCGGAGTTATCGGCGAGGACCTGTCTGGTGGCTTCAATGCCGTTCAATTCAGGCATGGTGATGTCCATGACGATAACGTCGGGCTTTAAATCCCGCGCCATCTCTACAGTTGCTCGCCCGTTGTCCGCCTCGCCAACCACCTCCATATCGGGCTCCTTCTCAAGCAAGGAGTGCAGCCCCTGGCGCACGATCCTGTGGTCATCGGCCAGTATAACCTTGACGCTCACCTTAGTGTCCTTGCTCGCTTTCCTCACTGCACTCAAGTGGCGCCACCAGAATAACCCGCGTTCCATGGCCGGGCTTAGATTCAACTTCAACCTGCCCACCAAACTCGGTCAATCGCTGCCTGATGCTGAACAGGCCAAAGCCGCGGTTCCTCCTGTCGATCTCCGAGGTGTCGAATCCCACCCCATCGTCTTCAACGCTCACCCGTAGTTCGTCGCCATCTCTCCAAATAGATACTGTGGCCGTTCGCGCCTTGGCGTGCTTGACGACATTTATCAGCAACTCGCGCACCACCCAGAAGAGCAGCCCCCGAGCGTCGTCTCCCAGTGGCTTGTTCTGGCCGTCGTCCTCGAACCGGCACACGATGCCGTGCTCTTTTTGCACCTGTTCGACTAACCACTCTAGCGCTGGCTCAAGGCCCAGATCGTAGAGGATAGGCGGGCTAAGCTCGAACGTCAGCGACCGCATCTCGTGAATCGCCTGGTCGATAAGCTCCCGGATTTCGTCCACCTGTTCAACAAGGCCATCGGATGACAACAGCCCCCGCAATGCGCCTAACTTCATCTTAACCGCAGCCAGCGGCTGGCCCACCTGGTCATGCAGACCCGCCGCCATACGCTTGCGCTCCCGCTCCTCGGCCAATGATAGCTGGGACGCCATAGACCGAAGCCGCCGCTGAAAGACATGGATTCTTTCCTCTGCCCGCTTGCGCTCGGTGATGTCTTCAATGGTAAGAAGGATCATCCGTGTCTCGCTCGCCTCTCTCTCCCGCCGGGCACTCAACAGCATCGTCCGTTGCCCGATGGTGGGGTAGTCATGCTCCACCTCGAAGTCGTCAAAGGCTGTGTTATTGGGCAGAACCTCCGTCAGGAGCTCTCTCAGCCTGGGGATGTCCCACTGACGGTTGCCCAGCTCGTACAATGGCTGTCCCTCGGTCTCTTTTGGTGTCATCTTGAAAGTCCGGTAGAAGGACCGATTGGCCGAGACTACCCGCAGGTCCTCATCGAGCACCAGCAGGGGCTCACGAATCGCGGCCACAATACTCTCCGCGTATTCACGCGCATCTCGAAGCCCCTTGGTGCGCTGCTCCAGCATCTCTTCCAGCCGCTTGGAGTACTCCCTGAGCGCCTGCTCTGCCCGCCTGCTCTCGGCAAGCTCGCGCTGAGCCTTCTGATACAGCTTCCTGCTCTCCATAGCCAGGTGCTGCTTTTCAACAACCCCCTCAACTGTAGCCAGTATGTCACCCATGTTCAACGGCTTGGTGATGTACGCCGCTGCCCCATTACGCAGGGCCTGCACCGCGGTTTCCAAAGAAGGACACCCGGTGACGACGACCATCGCCATATCCGGGTTTATTTCCTTCAAAGGTGCCACTAGCTCCACTCCATTCATATCAGGCAACTCGATATCCACAAGAGCCACGCTGAAGAATTGGCTTCGCGCCTTCTCCATTGCCTCCCGCCCCGTTCCGGCCACCTCCGTCGCATAGCCGCTCCTCCCAAATGTGAACGACATGGTGTTGCACATATTATTGTCATCGTCAACGATGAGAATACGCCCTTTCTCATCTTTCGCCATTATTAGTCCACTCCAACTTCCATTTTCATTGAATGAACTCGTCCCGTAAGCGGGGCACCCCTGCCGTATCACCGGGGTTTATAGAGGCACGCACAGGCGCAACTGTTCGCCGCCCGCTACACCGGACCAGCCATTTCCCAGTGGCAGCCCTTCAGCACGTGGCCACCGGTTCTGCCGGTGTCTCCTCGGCCCGTTTGCGCTCGATTTCTGCTGCTTCCAATTCGCTAATTCGTCGCAGCAATCGCAGCATTTCATTAGCGACTTGCTCTTCGGTCCAATTTCCATCTTTCATCCTGCCTTACTCCTCAAACCTCAAAGAGGCTTTGGTTTCATATCTACTTCTGCTTACTGCCCGTGAAACCCGTCTAGCGATCTAATGCGCAGTTGGTCAAGCAATTTGCCTTCTCGTGGTGTCAGCTATCCCCGAACTTGTGTAGGTCCGATCCATGCGGGGGCGTACGGATCGGACCTACTGAAAAGGAGGGACGCCACGACGAACTATCTCTGAGTTTCAAAATCTCCAGCAGCCAGATGTGATCCAGCTCTGCGCAAACCATAATACTTACCCGTGCTTCGTTCGTCATTTCAGCGTCTTTTGTGGCACTGGCGACTTGTTTTAATCCAGCCCAGTTGCACACATGCCTAAACTAAACGGTTATGGCTGAGCGAACAATCAGGGAATTCCTGAGTTTGCCCTTCGAAAAACCTGATTTCGCCCTTCGAAAAACCTGAGGCAGAAGTCCCCCCTCCCCTATAAGGCATCAACATCTCCGCCCTCCTCTGTGGGCCAATAACATGTCCTCCCTCCCCTGTGGGCCAATAACATGTCCTCCCTCCCCTGGCGGGAGGGAGCTAGAGGGAGGGGGCTCAAACTTCAGAGTAGATACTCCATTAT
>DAOUVR010000018.1 GCA_030667555.1 Dehalococcoidia bacterium | reverse complement strand
AGTGACCCAGTATCAGGGCTCCATGACCCATCACGTAGTCTATATATTCGTTACCATCAACGTCCCACTTTCGTGATCCCTTAGCATGAGTTATATAAGGCCTGAAAGGGTCAAGGATACGACTGGCGTGGGTAGCACCATTGGCAGCAAAGACCGTCTCCCCCCGCTCGTGTAACCTCTGCGACCCTGGATGAGTTCTAATGTATTCGTCAGCAATATTCTCTACAGTCATTATTCCTTTCCTCCTGGAGAAACCCTTGGACATGTCTCGGCCTAATTTGTTAACTATACCTGGGCCTTCGATCCCAGAGCACAAACGATCGGTAGATCCTTCACAGTCACCAATCCCGGTGGGGCGTCTATAACACGGCGAACGGAGTTAACTACAATGGCGGCAGTAGCTATATCACCGTGGGTGCCCCCTTTTATGACTACCTCCAGGTTGGGAGTCCCGGTAATGTACACCGCATCATAAGATTCGGGAGCGCCCACATATGCTTCAAACTCCAGAGTTACCAACTCTTGTCCGCCACGGATTCCCCTACCTACCTGCCTGACGCCAGCCGCCTGTCCGGGCTCCACGGTTACAAAATCGGTCTTCACCTCAGCCCCAGCAACTACAGGTTCGATACTTTCGCTAATCTCGCCCAACTCCCACCCCAGTCCACTGGCAATCATGGCTATGGATTCCGGCAATCCAACGTGTTTAAGAGTCCCAGCATTTACACGTTTCCTGAATTCCTCAAGTGTGCACCCTGCCCCTATCTTCTTTTGGAAAGGACCGCGGCGCGAGGATGCATCTTGAACCCTGACTGCCTTGACTCGCTTAACCTGCTGACATACTCCAGTCATGAATAATGGCCAGGCATCCATTACAAACCCCGGATTCACCCCCGTAGCCAGAACGGTAACGTTGTCTGCCTTTGCCATCTTATCGATTTCAGCCGAAAGCTGGGAGTCCCTGTCATACGGGTAAGCCAGTTCTTCACAAGTTGACACTACATTGACACCGGCCGCAACACACCTTTCCACCTGGGGGTAAATGACTTTCAGAGAGGAACTGGTAGTAAGAAACACAACATCAGGCTTGGCCTGAGACAGAACAGCATCGGCATCAGCAGATATCCTTACCCCAAGCTCACTATCGATGCCAGCAACCTCACCCAGATCGCGCCCTACCAGGCTCTTGTCGATATCGATGGCACCAACCAACTCAATGTCTGGCCTCTGCCACGCATACCTGACGACACTACATCCAATAGGACCGCACCCAAATTGCACTACTTTTGCTTTTTTCACCATTTAACCTCCCAATGGGATTTTTTATTATATCACAGCCTTCTTGCCGTAATTTTACAAAGGATGGCAGCCCTTCGACAAGCTCAGGGCAAAAGGAATAATCCGTGAAACGTACCGATTCCAATACCGTTCGTGGTGAGCCTGTCGAACCATTAACGGCCCTTCGAGGCCGATAGGTCGGCCGTCCTACGGCCCAGACCTGTCCTGAGTTTGTCGAAGGACTCAGTGCGAACGGGGTCAGGCCACTGAAGTAGGGTGTGTGAAATAACAACGGGTGCTGGCGGGGTTCTCTCCGACTTGTCGGAGCAAAAGTACACATCAGGGCGGGTGGGCGAGTCAACATGATAGGGATGCTGCGAAGCAGGTTTCCTATGGTAGGGATGAGACATGACCAACCGTGTGATCGAGTACGGCGAGTTGACAGCACCTTTTCACAACGCTAGTATGTTGCTACTCCTGCAGGGGATTCGAACCCTTTGCATGAACTAATGGGGCCTTCAGGAAGCAGGACGAGGGGCCGGTCTTCAGGCTTACTGCCGTTCCCCAGGCTTCGATGAAAAGATTCTTTAGAAAGAGGAGGGTAATGTCTGGAGCTTATATGGGTAAGATGCTATTTGTGGACCTTTCCAAGGGCGAACTGAAAAATGAGACGCCAGAGGAAGGGATTTACCACGATTTCTTGGGAGGGTATGGTATTGGAGCCAGGGTGCTCTTCGATCGACAGGGGCCCAAGATAGACCCGCTAGGGCCCGAGGCTTATCTGGGATTTATTACTGGCGTGCTCACCGGCACCCCCGCTCTCTTCGGCTCTCGCTACACCGTGGTAGGCAAATCGCCGCTAACCGGCACCTGGGGTGATGCCAACTCCGGGGGCGATTTCGGTCCCCACCTTAAGTTCAGCGGCTATGATGCAGTGTTCTTCTCTGGCATCTCCCCGGAGCACGTTTATCTCTTCATCAATGACGGAACCGCTGAACTCCGAAAGGCAAAGCACCTGTGGGGCAAAGACGTCCGTGAAACCGAGGCTCTACTCAAGGCTGAGCATGGCCCAGATGCCAGAATTGCCTGCATTGGCCCCGCTGCGGAGAAGCTGTCTCTCATCTCATGCATCATCACCAATGAGGCGAGGGCTGCCGGCCGTTCCGGCCTGGGGGCTGTGATGGGAGCCAAGCGGCTCAAAGCTGTTGTGGTAGCGGGCAACCAGCCTGTCCCTCTGGCTGACAAAGCGAAACTTGAGGAGGCGAGGAGAAAGCATCAGCGCCAACTGGGGGGCCCAGCCCAGGTTTTCCGCCAGTATGGTACCTGCGGCGGCACTGCTGGGTTGATACGGATCGGGGATACACCGGTGAAGAACTGGGCTGTCGCTGGCGATGAGGATTTTCCCAATGGCGATGCCATCAGCGATGAAAGCGTCATCAGCCAGCAACAAAAAAGGTACGGCTGCTGGCGCTGCCCCATCGCCTGCGGCGGCATAATGAAGGCAGGAAAAGGCAAATACAAGTATCCCGCCGGCGTGCACAAGCCGGAGTACGAAACGCTGGGCGCCTTTGGTTCCATGTGCCTTAACGATAATCTGGAGTCTATAATAAAGGCCAACGACCTATGCAACAGCTACGGAATGGATACCATCTCTGCCGGCGCCACTATCGCCTTCGCCATCGAATGCTATGAGAACGGCCTTATCACCAGCAAGGACACCGACGGAATCGAGCTGAGGTGGGGCAACGATGAGGCCATTGTAGCCATGACTGAGAAACTGGTGAGACGTGAAGGCTTCGGCGACGTCCTCGCCGACGGGGTCAAGGTGGCAGCGGAGAAGATCGGCAATGGGGCTGATGAGTTTGCCATCCACATTCACGGCCAGGAACTGCCGATGCACGACCCCAAGGCACGCTTGAACTACGCCACCGCCTATCAAGCCGACCCGACCCCCGCTCGTCACACGCAGGGCAGCTATGGCTACAGGCCAACCGGCGGCATCGAGTTCCCGCCGATGGAGCGCGGTTCACAGGCCGGCCGAGGTGAGGCGAACAAGATAGGCAGCATCCTGATGCATGTCGTCAACTGCGCCGGGCTATGCAGCTTCGGCTTTATGTCAATGGACATGAGCGCAGTCACTGAGTTTCTCAGCCTGGCCACTGGGTGGGACTACAGTCTAGAAAATGTGTTAAAGGCCGGGGAAAGAATCGCCAACATACGCCAGGCCTTTAACGTCCGCGAAGGGCTGAAGCCTGCCGATTTCAAGATGCCCAACAGGGTGCAGGGTCGCCCTCCTCTAGACAAGGGGCCCACAGTTGGCAGAAATGTGGAAATTGAGACGCTGGTCGGAGACTATCTGGTAGCCATGGATTGGGACCCAGATAGCGGCAAGCCCAGCAAAAGCAAGCTTCAGGAGTTGGGACTGGGGGATGTAGCTGAAGTCCTCTGGCCTTAGCTAAAAAGAAAAACCAGGTTGGCTATCTGCGAGCGCACCGATCCAGTGCCACCTTTAGGGTGTCCTCGCAACACCCTAAGGTCGGTATATTCCTTATAACCCTGACCGGGGTGTCCATGCTGGGGCCAGAAAAGGAGGGTCATCATGAAGGACAAACAATCAGTAGAGGAGGCCTTGGGCAGAAGACTGCTTTTAGGGGAAATGATTGCCCGTAATGCCCGTAAGTTCCCCGACAGAGAGGCCCTGATATATGGAGATACCCGCTTGACCTATAAGCAGTTTAACGCTCGCATAAATCAACTGGCCCATGCTTTGCTGGATCTAGGCATTATCAAGGGGTCCAAAGTGGCCATACTGGCCTTCAACTGCAACCAGTTTATGGAGGCCTACTTCGCCCTGGCGAAAATCGGAGCGCTGGCTGTGCCCCTCAACTTCCGTCTCCATCCGGAAGAGCTCAAATACATCGTAAACCACTCCGAGGCAGTGGCCTTCATCATAGGGGAGGCTTTTGTGCAAACGGTAAAGGATGCCCAAGAAGGCCTCCCTCAGGTAAAGAACTACATTTCCATCACCGACAAACCGGTAGAAGATATGCTCCACTATGAAACCTGGATTGCAAGGTTTCCCGACGATGAACCCTTGATTCTCGTCGAAGAAGAGGACCCGGTATTCATCATGTACACCGCCGGAACTACTGGTAGGCCCAAGGGGGCCGTTCTGACCCACAAGAATGAAATAACAATGTGGATGTTGGTAAGTACCTTTATTCTCTCCGAACCGGAAGTCTCGGATCTTTCCGCCGCAAGAGCATTTGCTGCTCCTCCAGTATTTCATCTCGCCGCCTTCGGTTTCTGCCAGTGCTGTCTATTCCTGGGTATTACCGTGGTATTACCCGTAGAGGTTTTCAATCCAACTTACATCATGAAGACCATCGAGGAGGAAAGGATCAATATACTCCTCCTGGTGCCCGTCATGGCCATCTTCCTCCTGATGCTGCCTGACCTGGAGCAATACGATACCAGCTCCCTGCAAATTTGGGTGACAGGAGCAGCGATTCTGCCTACAGAGACCCGGAAGCGGATCATGAACTACTTCCCCAAGGTCAAGATCTTTGACATGTTCGGGCAGACCGAGATGAGCCCCATTGTCTCAGGTCTTGCACCCAGCGAATCCGAGGGTCGGCAGACATCGGTGGGCAAAGCCCTTCACTTTATCGAGATCCGAGTCGTTGATGATGAAGACAATGATGTCCCCGTGGGAGCCATAGGTGAAGCGATTTATCGAGGACCTACAGTGATGAAGGAGTACTACAAGGACCCTGAGGCCACCGCGGAAGCCATGCGGGGCGGATGGTTTCACTCAGGCGACCTGGTCAGGCGGGATGCAGAAGGATTTATCTACATCGTGGACCGAAAAAAGGACATGCTCATCAGCGGGGGGGAGAATATCTACCCCGCCGAGATCGAGGAGGTGCTGTATATGCATCCCAAGATCCTGGAGTGTGCGGTTATCGGCGTTTACGAAGAGGAGTGGGGCGAATCGCCCAAGGCTGTAGTGGTTTTGAAGGACGGGCAGGAGCTTACCGAGGAGGAGGTTGTGGAGTTCTGCAAGAGCCATCTGGCCAGCTATAAGAAGCCTAGATCGGTGGACTTCGTTGATGCCCTGCCCCGAAATCCCGCCGGGAAGGTTCTGAAGACGGTACTGAGGGAGAAGTATGGCAAATCGGTTAAATACTAGGGAGATGTGGCTGAAGTCCTCTGGCCATAGCTAATGTTAGTTCCATAGCCAACCGCGCCAGAAACAAAATTGGCGCAGTTTCCTGATACAACGAAAACCAACCGTGGTGAAGGAGGTTTCAGATGAAGATCACTGATGTTGAGGCCTACCTGTGTCATTACCCGCTTCCTGATACATTCTACCCCACCTGGATTCCAGGCTATCCCCAGTCGAGCAACTCCTGCCTGATACTTATCTTGAAGACCGACGAGGGGATTGAGGGATGCTGCGCCTCGGTGGGGTTCCTCGACGAAGCCAAGGGGCTGGTGTCGCTGCTTCGCCCCTTCCTGCTCAACCGCGACCCGTTTCAGGTCGAGGATAAGCTACGGATGCTGCGGAGCGCATCCTTCTTGGGCTACAGGGGCTGGTTTGCCGAGGTTGCGCTGTGGGACATCATTGGCAAGGCGACGGGACAGCCCATCTACCGACTGCTGGGCGGTGGTCCAGACAAGATACTGGCCTATGCCAGCACTGGCGAGCTTCACCCGCCCGAACAGCGGGCCGAGGAGGTGCTCAAGCTCAAGGAGATGGGTTTCAAGGCGGTGAAGCTCCGCGTTAAAGCGATGCAGATGCGCGACGATATTGAACTGGTGGAGACGGTGCGGCAGGCGGTGGGCGATGATATGGTACTAATGGTCGACGCCAATCAGGGCTGGCCTATCCATGGCTTCGGCCCCTATCCCCGGTGGAGCCTGAAGCGCGCGATGGACGAGGCACGAGCCTTCGAGGAACTCGGAGTGCGCTGGCTGGAGGAGCCGCTTTACAAGCACGACTATCAGGGCTATGCCCAGCTTCGCGCCTCCACCACCGTGCCCATCGCCAGCGGCGAGTTCAATACCGACCTGCATGAGTTCCGTGACTTAATCAGTAGTGGATGCCTGGATGTGGTTCAACCCGACGTCACCCTGAGCACCGGTATCCTTAACGGCAAGAAGGTGGCTGGCATGGCAGAGGCATACAACCTGGAGTTCAGCCCCCATACCTGGACCAATGGCCTCGGGTTTGTGGCCAACCTCCAACTCATGGCATCGGTGCCCAACTGCCCCTACTGTGAATACCCCTACGAGCCGCCGGGGTGGGTCCCGCAGGCAAGGGACTTCATGCTTGCCGAACCGCTACTGGTGGACAAAGAGGGATATATCGCCGTGCCGCAAAAACCGGGCCTGGGAATCGAGCTCGACATGGAAAGGATACGCTCGTGCAGCGAGCAACTGTGAGACTGGCGAGAGGGCGCACGAGCCCAGCTTAGTGCAGCGGGCATATCATCAGCGCCAATAGCGGTAAGACATGAAGATTGCCTTACTGCGAATTGAAATGGGAAGTCCCGGTATACTGCTACCAGGGATTGAGGGCCTACCAGTTAATGAACACTTACTAGGCGGAGCAAGCCATAGTGGCACATTCGGAGTTTCGGGATGGTAATGTTCCCGCCCACTATGGGAATCTGCGGGCGCTACAGTAAGCACTGGCGGCGCTGCTGGAACAGAGAATAGGCCACAGGCCAGAAGGGGCAGATGCTTGGGAAGAAGGGGTATTCGGGATGGTGGGGAGGAGAAGCTAAGTTTGCCCGTTGGCGACTCGAAGGAGGAGTAGCATGGTTTTGCTGAAAAAGTGGTATCTGCTGGCAACGGCGATAGTAGGGATCATTCTTGTCGTGCTGGGAGTGGTGTGGATGACGGCCATATTTCCTGCCCTTGCGAAGATGCCTGCCGATTACGAGCGGGAGATCTACTTCGATGGCAACTTCAACGTATTCGACCTGGCGACACAACAGCTCCAAGAGATTCCAATTGTAATGGTCAGGGATCATAAGGCGATTGGCGTGGAGGGCAACGCTCTTCTCATCAAGGAGGTGGTAACCGTCACCCACGCCCAGGATGGCACCGACCTTTCAGAGCGGTATGGCAGCGAGGACGACCTCGCCGTAGACCGTTCCACTCGCCAGCATGTGCCCGGGCTGGGAGACATGGACAGGGAGGGGGGCTTCGGCTTCCCCGCCTGGGTGAGCAAGGAGCAGAGCTATCCCGTCTGGAATCCCAAGGCGGTTGCCTCCATGGATGCCCATTTCGTAGCCGAGGAGGAGTTCAGGGGGCTCAAGGTGCTGGTTTTCCAGATTGACGAGAAGGATATAGTCGCTCCCGCGAGCGAGCAAATGCCTATTGAGGGAACGATGGACACCACCATCGTCTTCAGGGTGGAGCCGGTAACCGGGGTCACGATAACCAACGACAGCCTTACCACCGTGCGTGTCCCTATGATGGGTGAGGACCCTATCTTCATCGGCACCACCACGTTTGCCGAGGAGACCATAGCGGAGCTGATGGATCTCGCGGGCAGCAATCGCACCAAGCTGCTTTGGTTCCGGACTTACCTTCCCTGGCTGGTCATCGGACTGGGCATCATAGCTCTTGTTGCGGTAGCCATAGTGGTGGCGATAACAGCGCGACAGAAGCCATAAATACCCCCGAAAAATGTTTCCAGGCGCCGATAGAACAATGGAGGTCAGCATCGGCCGCGTAACCGGTTTTGGCTCCAAGGCCAGTGCTGGCAATCAAAAATGGGAAGAGTGGGTTGCTAACAATACCTCTTTCTGCAGCCCCAGTGTGAGCAGGCGCTGCCCACCTATTCCCTGACAGCGGCGCGCAGTGCGCTTGCGGATTGGTCTTGCATACCGTTGATGATACGGATGGTAGCCCGGGTCACCGGCACCAGGCTGTCCTGATGAATCATGTCCAGCGTATCCTGAGGATCGAACAGGTACATCGGCGCGGTGAGATACTGAACGATCGGCAGGCCGGCCAAGTGGAAATGGCCGCCGTCTGTAGTCGGCCTCCCGCCCAGGGCGTCCGGCGGCAGCAGGAGTGACCGTCGCAGGTCTTCCGCCTTGATGGCATCCTCGACCACATCCTCAAGCTCTGTGATCTTGCTCACCCACCACCAGCGAATCTCCGGCTGATCGGTCGGAATCAGTCGACCGTTTTCCCCACGGCACTCCCGCGCCGCGTGCTCGAGGTGTATCTCCAGAACGATTTGATCTATCAATTCGGCGTTGCCGTTCACGAAAGCCTGGCAACCAGCCCCACCTGCCATGTGTCCGCTGGTGAGTAGGAATAGCAGGTTGTGCGGACGCTCCTCTTGCGGAACCTGCGACCAGTACTTCGCTTGCGCCAACACCATGGCGATCCCCGATGCATCCTCGACCGCCGAGGCCCATGGACCGTCGTGGTGCGAGCCGATAACGATCCACTCATCGGAAACGCCCGGCAGAGTGCCGATCACGTTGTGGGTCGTCACCTTCTCGGTTTTCGACTTCGCCACAATCTTCGCCCGTACCGCGCCCTGGTCCATTAGCTCCTTGAGCCTCTCGCCGTCGGACTTGCTCAAATAGACTCCGGGTACCGGCCGTTGAATAGCGTCATAGGGGACATAGTATTCGCGCGTTTCCCATGGAAACCCGGTGAGGAGTCCGACAAAGGCCAAAGCTCCCGCATCGATCGCTGGCTCCATCACCATCTGTATCGCACTACTGAAGGGGACCACCTGAGACTTTGTCGCAAACTCCCCGTCGGGGTCGTAATAGCGCGACGCCACAGACGTCATCATGGTTTGGTGCACAACCATCAAGGCGATATCATTCACGGCGATCCGGCCTTCGGATTCCTCAACCGTTGAAAGCGAACCCTCCAGGCCGTCGGTCGACGCTGAGTAGGGGATGGGAAAGCAAGGCGGCGAAAAGGTGTTCTGGGGGTCCGACTCCAGCCAGACCGTCAAGGTGCAGGATAGGTCTTCCCACTGCAAGACTTCAACCGGCTCCAGGCGGACATCCTTCAGCCCGAGGGCAACGAATTGTTCGTGGGCCCATTGCTCTGCCCACTGGTCGGCAGGATAGCCCGGCCGCCGAATGCCCTGCTGATAGACTTGCTCGATCCAGCCAATCATTTCTTCGGCCGTCGGCAGTAGCTCCTCGTGAATGGTTAAATGCTTCATATCACCCACGTCGCTGGCATCAACCTATTATTGTAGCCATAACAAACAAAAACGCAATAGCTCAGAAGACACCTTAATCCGTGAATCCAGATTTAAAAGACTCGTCTATTAGTTGGTTTTTTCTGAGGCGTGAAGGAATCCTTTCCTTCGCGAAAGCTGAGGGAGAGGACTCCCTCAGTCCTCAAGCAGAATCCACGGATTAAGGCGACAGGTAAGAGATTGTATTCTTTTTCACTTCGCACCATCAAAATATAACTGTGCCAGGCACAAGAGAGTTGCTCGCTTAACAGTGGCAAATGCCGAGCTTGACCGACATTATGACAAGACCTATAGTGTCAGGTAAATTATCAAAACGAAATATCCTCAATAAACCAGATGGATTTTTATCTTGCATATTCGGGCTAAAGATAGCAAGGAGGTATATCTATGAATGTTGATGCTCATCCCCTAATTAGAGCAAATAAGATTATGTTAATTCCCGGGGTCTATGACGTTTTGTCGGCAAAGATTGCTCAGCGTGCCGGGTTTCCCGCCGTAGTATTGACCGGATATGGTGTATCGGCAAGCTACCTCGGTGAGCCTGATTTTGGCCTTTTGACACAAACCGAGATACTCGATGTAGCCAGACGGGTAATTCAAGCCGTTGATATTATGGTTACAGTAGACGCCGATACAGGATATGGCGGGCCTTTGAACGTGCAGCGTATGGTTCGAGAATTAATAAAGATAGGAGCTATTGGAATCATACTTGAGGATCAACAGTGGCCAAAACGCTGCGGACACATGCGAGGTAAAGAGGTTATCGATGCAGAAGAACATGCCCTGAAGATCCGAGCCGCTAAAGATGCAGCCGGCGAATCTATATTTATTGTAACCGCCCGTACCGATGCTATAGCTACCCATGGTCTGGATGAAGCTATCAGAAGAGCTAAGCTCTACAAGGAAGCAGGGGCTGACATACTGTTTGTAGAAGCTCCTCGTAGTAAAGAAGACCTGCAGCGTATCGGCCGGGAGCTGCCTCCACCTCTAGCAGTCAATATAATTGAAGGAGGTCTTACCCCTGCTGGTAGCCTGGAGGAGTTGTGTGAGATGGGTTTTTTCACCGTTGGTTATGTGCTTACAGGTCTATTTGCTGCCGCAAAAGCTTTGCAAAGAGCCTTCACCACTCTAAGAGTCGAAGGGGGAAGCTCCTCCATTACCAAAGATCTAATGAGCTTTGAAGATTTCTGCAACATAGTCGGTCTGGAAAAACGCTATCAAGAGGATGAAAGATATAAGGCAAGGTAACATAGATGATGAATTATGAGATGAACTCAGTGTTTGCCTTCCAGAGAATACGGCCAGCTCAGATAGTTATTCCTTGCAAAGTGCCAGGATAAGACCAACTGAGGAGGTCAGATATGAAACAAGATATGAGCCGAAGAATGCGCATTAGCTCCAGGCTGATAGTTGCTGGCTTTTTCTTTTTTGCCCTCTATGGGATTCTGGCTGCTATTTTGAGAGAACAGATCGCTGTTTACACATACCACACCTTTAGTGGTGAGGATT
>DAOUVR010000015.1 GCA_030667555.1 Dehalococcoidia bacterium | reverse complement strand
TTGGGGTGTTCAGGGCGGTTGATCTCCTCCAGGTGCACCGCACATCTGGGGGTGCTGATAGCCTGAGGGAAGAGGAACTCCTGATAGTAGGTGTCTCCCTCTCTAAGCCTCTGCTGCCCAAACAGTTGCCCCGGCTCAGTGAGAAGCCCAACCTGAAAGACAGTCAACGGGCGGTCATAACGAGCGGCAAATTGTCTAACCAAGCTTGATTTGCCACATCCTTGTTTTCCAGTAACCAGAACATTGACCGGGTGCTTCCTGCTTAGTTCATCCAGTCTTTGGATATTTACAATAACGCTCCGGGGCATGAAGAAAAAAGGGTCGGCCTCAGGAACCTTTAGCTGCTTTTTGTACTCTACCGTCATATTCTAACTCCAATCTAGGTTTATACCAGCATTGCGGATCGGGCGCCATAATATCGCCAGTCAGGCTGTAGGCCATCCTTCTACAGCCTCCACATACAAATCTTAACTCGCACCTGCCGCACCTGCCTTTCAGTTTGTCCCTGTCCCTTAACAGGTTAGCCAGCTCAGAAGTGCGCCATATCTTGCTCAGCTTTTCCTGCCTTAGGTCACCTATCTCCAGCTCAGGAGTTACTATATCCCCGATCACCACCTTGCCCGAGGCGTTTATGATATACTGCCAGATGCCACTAATGCATCCAGCGGGGGTATCGGTGAAATCACCTATCCTATATGGGTCCGCAGCTACCTTCAGAGCAGAGCAATCCTCGCAGATTTGGTAACGGTCCTCAAACTGAATCCTGGTCCATCCATATATATTCTGTTGCTCAACCATATACCTTTGCCAGTCCCTGACCTGCTCTCTAGTCAACATCAGGTCCGTTTTCCCTTTCCACCTCCCGCCAGGGAAAAGCTGTACCATGCAGATATCAACGCCTAAATCCATGGCCATCTTTACCATCTGGGGGATTTCATCGTAATTCATTTGAGAGATAGTGGCGATCCATATCACGCTCTTAATACCGGCATCCACACAGTTCTTCAGCGCCTGGATACACTTGTCAAAGGTCCCTTCCCCTCTGTTCCAATCATGGCTCTCTTTCAACCCATCGACACTTACCTTCACCTGGGAAATGCCCGCATTCACCAATCTCGTCACATATTTACGGTCAAGCCATTGACCATGCGTGTTGAGAGCAACAAACATATTTTTGTATCTGGCTGCATAATGCATTACCTCCACCAGATCCTCTCGTAGCGTCGGCTCCCCTCCTCCAAACACGATGGCTTGTGTACCAGCTTCGGCAATGTTATCCAGAAGAGCATAAATCTCCTGCGTCGTCAATTCATCTGGCCAAGGCTTGGTGGAATCGGCAAAACAGAATTTGCAGTGCAGGTCGCACTCTTCGGTAATGCTATACCAGCACATCAGGGGCTTGGCTTCCCTGACCATTTTCCTGAATTTTTCTCTGGTGATATTCAAAAAATCTTGGGGCGAAAGTTCATCTATCATCCCGTACCTCAACATCAAATACAGCTAGGAGAGGATACCAAGAACCTGTGGGAAATTGCTTGTTCCTGCAGGTATTTATGTAATATATCTCAGGATATCATGATATTATCCGAAGGCCGCAAAGTCAACAATCACCCATAAACACACTATCTATACTTTTATCAGCATGCGGTTTATACTACTTCGCACAAAACCCCCAAGGGTCCCGCATTTCCGCTTGGGAGAATAGCGAGCATAGCAGCTTGATAAAAGGGGAGCTCGATATAATAAGGAAAAGCCTTAAGAAAGGGGTGCTATATGACTCTAGTGGTAGCATTACAGGCAAGCGATGGTATCGTGCTCGCCGGCGATAACAGGGGCACCTTTGGCGACCCTCGCGGCTTCATGGCTGTCAGCGATGTGCGTAAGAAGATATTCAAGTTAAGCGATTATTGCGGCGTTGGGATAGCAGGCCCCCCTGACATTGCCTCTAACCTCCTCAAAAACATGGAGCAGCAATTGAAATCCAAGAACCTGGTCTTCGCCGATGATGTCACCCTTTTTCTACGAGACAGCTTTCGGGCTCAGTATAATGACTGGTTTCAGCAGTTCAAGATACAGGAGCGGCCGCTCATGGGAGTCGTCATCGCCGGCTATGAGAAGTCATTTAGTGGTGACGAACTAGTGCCCAGGATATATACCATTAGCAGCGACCAGGACTACGCTACTATGTTGTGTGACCAAGGCTTCTGCCTTCTAGGACTTCCACTATTTCCTACCTACCTGGTGAACCGGTTGTACGATATGACAGCAACGAAAGAACACGTGATTTCGCTGGCTGAATACATAATTTCAGAGACCGGAACGCAAGACCCCAAGGTTGGTGGCCCCGTAGGTATCGCTGTGATTTCACCAGACAGTGGCTATCGAGAGTTGGACGAAATCGAGGTTGCTGACGTTCGTCAGAAAAACCAAGAGGAAATGCACAAGCTCAGAGAACACTTCGCCGGGCAATGAGCAAGGGGAGCAGCAGACCGTCAACGTGGGGCGAAAACCATGAACTACAAATAGCCAAATCCCGATAGTTGCCTACGCAGGCTAAACCTACTTGAGAGAGGCATACGGTAAAGTCCAGGGCCGTGGGGGAACGTTTGTGCCCTCAAGGACTTGTCCACCTTACGTCGTCATAGTTGTCTCTTCGACCATGATACTTACCGTACTTCAGCATGCTTACAGTATGTCGGCATATCTTCCCTCTATTGACAAACAGCCCCATGCCTAGTATGTTTAGTCCCTTACAATAGGCGAAAAGCCGCACATTCTCATATGAAGCAGGGAAACACAGGTAAACAGCGGGACGCCAAGCCGATGGTTCAAGATCAGGAGGTCCACCATGATGGCTAAGTTCACAAAGTGATACGCGCAAAAATGTTATTCACCAACTAGACACCGCCAAGAAAGGAGAAGGAGAATGGTTGACGAAAACGTGGAGGCAGGCAAAGAAAGGAAGGCAGCGGAGCCTTCCAAGATACTAACAAAACCGCTTCCTCAAATCCTGGACGAGATGGACTCCAATATTATACTAGTCGCCGAAGCTGCCAGGAAAGCCGAGGAAGCAGCCAAGGCAGCGAGGGACGCTGCAGCAGCGGCCACAAAGGCATCTGACGAGGCAGGGCTGAGAGCTGAAGATGCACGCAAGGCTGGAGAGGAGGCTGCCGACAAGGCAACAAAGGCTGCGGAGGCTGCGATCGCCGCTGCGGAGGCTGCGATCGCCGCTGCCGAAGCCAGGATGAAGGAGATTGGGGATCAGGCGGCCGCCAAGGCGGACGAGGCAATCAAAGCGGCTGAGAACGCAGTTGCCAAGGCTGAGGAAGCCAGTGCCGAGGCGAGGCGGGCGGCCGAGGAGGCAACCAAAGCGGCAGAGGACGCGGCTCGAAGAGCGGAGGAAGCGGCAGCAAGAGCAGAGGAAACGGCGAGGGCTGCACAGCAAGCCGCTGAAGAGGCCACGAGAATGGCGGCCGACGCCCTCGCCAGAGCTGAAGAGGTGGCTGCCAGATATGAAGGGGCGGCCATCGCCGCCAAGGGAGCGATCGAGCAAGCTAACGAAGCGGCCGACACCGCTGCAAAGCGGGCCGAGGAAAGCGCGAAAACGGCCGAGGCAGCCGTCGCTGAGGTGGAAGCCAACCCGACGTCGGAGACAGCGAGAAAAGTTGACGAGGCAGGTGTCGCAGCCAAGATGGCTGCGGCTGCTGCTTTTCGTGCCGCCGATGAGGTGGGGAGGAAAGCTGATTTAGCTATATTGACAGGAGACCAAGCCATAGAGGCAGCCGCCAACGTGACAGGGGTCATTGCCAAGAGGGCTGACACTGCGGGCAAGGAGGCCAAAGAAGCGGCGGCAACTGGGCTTGAGGTAGCCGACAAGACTCTTAGAGCAGCGGAGCAAGCTGACGTCGCTGGAGACAATGCCATAAGGGCTGCCATTGCAGTCCTGCACCAGGTAGTAGGAGGCGCCGACAAAGCGGCAGCAGCGGCAGCAGCGGCGGCAGCAGCGGCAGTCGCGGCAGCGGCGGCGGCAGCAGCGGCGGCTCAGCTTACGGCTGAAAGGGCGCTGAAAGCGGCTGAGGAAGCAGCCGTCGACGCAGTTAGAAGGGCCGAGGAAGCGGCTCGGGAAGCAGCCGAGAGAGCCGTGATGCAAGTGTCGGCAAAGGCAGATGAAGCACTGCAAAAAGCGGAGGAAGCCCTGTCGATAGGAAACAGGATTAGGAAGTTTGTCTACTCCTGGGAGATGATCGCCATCGTTGGCGCCATTATCTTTGCAGCAGTGGCAATTGCCACAGGTTTGGTTTCTATCGTTCCGTAGCGAGCCAAGGCCGAAGCCAGGTTCTCAATCTCATCCTTCGGCAGTTGCTTCAGCAACCTAGCATATCTCGCTGACCGTCAGCGATATTACGACTGAAGCGAGCAATCCTTGTTTGGGTTCTTCGCTTCAGTCGTAAAGAGACATGCTGATGCTTCGCCCCACCGGCAAACACATCCGTCTACCCCGACCGCACAACCACTACATCAGGCGAGCATGTAATCTTGACCCACGATGCTATGCCCATTAAGATAACAATGCCTGAGGTGTCATATGTTCGAGGTTTTATCGGAGAAATTTGGGAATATATTCAAAAGGCTGGGGAATAAGGGAAGGCTCACTGAGAAGGATGTCGACGAGGCACTGAGGGAGGTGAGACTAGCACTTCTAGAGGCCGATGTGCACTTCAGAGTGACAAAGGATTTCATCGGTAGGGTTCGGGAGCGTTCCCTGGATACGCAGGTGCTGGAGAGCTTGACCCCTGCGCAGCAGGTGTTCAAGATCGTCAATGAAGAGCTTATTGCCATTTTAGGTGGCAGTCCCAGCCATTTGATAACCTCAAAGCACCCCCCGACAATAGTGATGCTTGTTGGACTTCAGGGCTCGGGGAAGACAACCACCGCGGCAAAGCTAGCCCAACATCTGAAAAGTTCGGGACAACGCCCGTTGCTCGTTGCTGCAGACCATCGCCGACCCGCCGCCATCGAGCAGCTAATCATCCTTGGCAAGCATCTTGAAATACCAGTCTACAGCGAAAACGCCTCAGAAAAGCCAGCTTCAGTCTGCTCTCATGCTCTAAAGCATGCCAGAAAGCTAGTTTCCACCTGGGTTATTGCCGACACTGGGGGGCGTCTCCACATCGATGAGGCGATGATGCGAGAGGCAGCAGAGATAAAAAGGGAGCTTAAGCCCCATGAGGTGCTCGTGGTGGTGGATGCAATGACGGGGCAGGACGCAGTACGCGCCGCTGAGGAGTTTCACGCTAAGGTGGGACTCACCGGGCTGATCCTTACTAAGATGGATGGCGATGCCCGTGGTGGTGCCGCACTCTCTATTGCATCGGTCAGCGGCGTGCCTATCAAGTTTATCGGGACCGGTGAGAAGACAGACGCACTTGAAACCTTTTTCCCCGACCGTCTGGCATCACGCATCCTGGGAATGGGAGATATGCTCACCTTCATCTAGAAAGCGGAGAAGGCAATAGAGGTGGATGAGGCAATAAGGCTAGAGAAGAAAGTGCGCCATGCCACCCTTGACCTTGAGGATTTTCTGGGACAACTAAAGCAAATGCAGAAGATGGGTCCTTTAAGTCAACTGGTGGAGATGCTCCCCGGTCTCTCTTCTATCGCCCGCCGCACTTCGGTAGAGATAGATGACAATAAGCTAATAAAGGTCGAAGCTATCATCCTCTCCATGACCCCTCATGAGCGCCGCAATCCGAATATCATCGATGGGAGCAGAAGACGTCGCATCGCCCGAGGCAGTGGAACTACACCGCAAGAAGTCAATCAACTCTTAAACCAGTTCCACCAAGCACAGAAGCTAATGAAGCAGGTGGCCAGGGGCAAAGGCCTGCCATCCATACTTCGCTAGGGTGATTCCTTTACTTCTCCGCTGATAATCATCCACCCATTTCCGATTACGATTCGCGTTAGCTTGATAGGAAGACTCTGCAATCGCTTATCCGCCCCATCTATAAGCGCAGCTATCACGTTATATGTCAATGTTTTGGGAATGGGAAGCCTGCCGAGGTAGAATTGCTCAATCGTTATGTCAGGTTTTCCGTCTTGGATCCCTATTTTGGCTTCAACGGCCGCCTGTACGTCGATAACCAAATCGACTATTGCCGAACACTTCACTACACCCTCATCGAAGTGGACCCGGATATCTCTCATCCGCATAGGAAGCTGCCCACCAGTAGCAAGCTCATTTAGCCTGGAGTTTACTTCCTCCTCAATGAGGATCAGAGTCACGCTATCCCCGATGGAGGCTTCATCTATCTGTTGCTGAAGCTCTTCGATGCTGTCATCCAGATTTCTTGCTTCATACCAGTTCCACTGCTTTGGTGTTGTTGACCATGCCACTGGCGCTGGACCAGTTAGGAGGTAACCAACGACACCAGTAACTATCAGCAGCAAGGAAAAGATAGAGCCTAAAGCGAGGAAAGCGGTTCTTAATGTGTTCAATTATCACCCTATTCGAGATAATCCTTGAGCCTCTTGGAGCGACTGGGGTGACGCAGCTTCCTCAACGCCTTGGCCTCGATTTGACGGATGCGCTCTCTGGTGACCCCAAACTCCCTGCCTACCTCCTCCAATGTGCGAGCCCGCCCATCCTCAAGGCCGAACCTCAATTGAAGCACCCGTTGCTCCCGGGGATTGAGGGTAGAGAGTACCTCTTCGATCTGCTCCTTAAGAAGCTGGTGTAAAGCCGCAGCAGGAGGCGGCAAAGCAGTACGATCCTCGATGAAGTCGCTGAGATGGCTGTCCTCCTCCTCACCTACGGGGGTCTCCAGCGATACCGGCTCTTGAGATACCTTCATGATCTCCCTCACCTTCTCTGGTGTGACCTCCATTCCCCTACTAATCTCGTCGCTGGTCGGCTCTCTTCCGTACTCTTGAACTAAGCGGCGGCTGGTGCGGTGCAACCTATTGATGGTCTCCACCATGTGAACCGGAATGCGGATGGTGCGCGCTTGGTCTGCAATAGACCTCGTAATCGCCTGTCTAATCCACCAAGTCGCGTAAGTGCTGAATTTGTAACCCTTTCGATGATCAAACTTCTCCACCGCTTTGATCAGCCCAATATTGCCCTCTTCAATAAGGTCAAGAAGCGGCATCCCCTGCCCTATATACTTCTTAGCAACACTAACCACCAAACGGAGGTTAGCCTCGACAAGATGCCTTTCCGCCTTGCTGCTTTCTTCTCCGATCATCTCCAAATATGCTTTGAATTCCTTCTCTCGGTCTTTGAGTAAGGCGATGAAGTCGGGCTCCGATAGAAGTGTGCTTACCCACATGACGGATTTGCCATTAATAGCCTCCATAATCCCCGGCGCCAATAGGGCACTATTCAATGAGAGGTTCACCAATGCCTTTTCTACATCCGGTACACGATGCCCAGTTCTCTCTGCAATAGCCATTACCAATCGCTGGTCGAGCGGTCCGTCAATAGCAGCACGGAACCTTGGGTCGGAAATCCTCTCCCTCACAGTCGCCGCGGGAAGCAGCCCAACCTCATCCGCCACCATATCGATGAGGGAGGAGGACTGGGATATCTGTTCCAGCACAGCGAGCGTGATGTCAGCCGCCGCGGGTCGGGTACTTGATTTTGCAAACAACTCATTAGTGATCTTCCTGATATGCTTCTCCTGCTCCATCTTGCTCGCCAATACTTTCTCCTGACTGGCGTTGAGGAGAGATATCCTGCCAATCTCACGAAGGTACATGCGTACCGGATCATCGATGATATCCTGCCCTTCTTGTTCCACATCATGTTCAATCTCGGGCTTTGCCTCTTCCGTTTCCACCAATGCGGCAACCTTCTGCCCCAAGTCGGCAATCTTCACAGGTTCCAATTCTTCGGCCGCAATATCGTCACTGAGGAAAGCGGCATCAACACCCTTTAGCGGTTCCGGTTCATGCTCCGCCTCAACGCCAGAGACATCCTCCACATCTTCATCTCCATCATCCGATGGATGATGCTCTCTCTCCTTCTCCTTCTCCTTTTCGTTTCCTCCCAACGTCATTGCTATGCTCCTTTTCGCGCTCTTTTTCTTTCTAAAAGAAGGTTTCTTAGCTCGATATTTGGTTCTAATGCCTTTTGAAGCAGTGCTTGTACCTCTTCTTCGTTGCCCTGAGACTGCGCCTCTGAAAAGAGTGTTTCCTCTAGCGTCTTCAACCTCCTCAGCCTTTGCTCCCCCAGGCGGCGAGTGCAATCTGAAAATGCGGTTTCAAGTTCCCTATTGTTTGCCGGCGGTAACGCCCTTCCTATTAAGAAGTCTAGATGCTCCCACAGGCTGACATCGAGGCTCTGGCGTAGCGATTCCTCATCGGGGGAGTCAAGCCAGGCGATGAAGAGTTCACGATTTTCCGTGCCCTCAAGATAATCGGGCGGCAGCTCCTTGCCTCCATGTCTAAGCTCTGGGTGCTGCAGCAAGAGCGAGAGGTAACGTTCCTCCAGTGGATGACGAATGGTTTGTGCTGAAGGCAACGATACTTTTCTCGTTGACCTTTCCCTCACAGTCGGTTGGAGTTGAGCCGCCCTTCTGAATAGGGTCTTCTCGTCCACCCCCAACAGATGAGCGAGCTTGTTCAAGTATAGTTCCCGCTCCACGCCGTCAGCTATCTCTGAAATGAGAGGCAGAAGCTGCTCCGCAGCATCCGTTTTACCCTCATCTTTGCCCAGATCTAGCTTCGATGTAACCGCCTCAAACAAGTAGTCCATTAACGATGTGGCGCCATCAACCATTATTTGCCAATGCTGGGGGTTCTCCCTGATCACCTCATCGGGGTCCTTGCCTCTAGGCAGATGAACTATCTTTAAACCTCCCCGAAGCTTGGAGGTGCCTCCCATTAAGTCCCTCTTTGAGTCGGAGATGCGCTCGCTGAAGGCCTGCCGAGCAACCTCCAAACCCCGAAGCGTCGCCTCATCGCCGGCGGCATCGGCATCAAGAGCCAAGACCAGGTTCTTGGTTTGCCTCTTTATGATGCCAATCTGTTTCTCCGTTAGGGATGTTCCCATAGAAGCCACGACATTAGCCACACCGTACTGATGGGCAGTGAGAACATCCATATAGCCTTCCACAATAACTGCCAAGCCCTGCTCTCTGATCGCTCCCCGCGCTCGGTCTAGCCCATAGAGGATGCCACTTTTATCGAAGACCCTCGTCTGAGGGGAGTTGAGATACTTGGGGGTGGAGCCATCGAGAGCGCGGGCGCCAAATCCAGCAACCCTCCCCTTCTCATTCCTTATCGGGATCATCAGGCGATTTCGAAACATGTCATAGGACGTCTCACTATCCTTTTCGACGACCAAGCCTGCCGCCACCAACTCATCCCCTTTATAACCTCGGCTAATTAGGTGCTGACGTAATGCATCCCAGCTATCGGGACTGAAGCCAAGCTCGAAGCTATCTATGGTCTCTTTCGAGATACCCCGCTCACTTAAATAGCGCCTCACCACCTCGGCAGGTTTGGCATTCAGAAGAAGGTAATGATAATACTGAGCGGCAGCCTCGTTCACCTGGTAAAGCCTTTCCGCCTCTTTGTCCTCAGCCCGCTCTTTTTGCCTTGTGACCAGGGTTACCCCTGCTCTATCCGCTAAAAGCCTGAGTGCCTCACTGAAGTTAGTGCCCTCCTTCTTCATCACAAAGGAAAAGATATCCCCCCCTATTCCACAGCTTCCAAAGCAGTGCCAGCTCTGGCGTTCGGGAAAAACGAAGAAGGAGGCGGTCTTCTCGGTATGAAAAGGACATAATGCCTTAAAGTTACGCCCTGCTTTCTGAAGCGTAACATGATCCGAAACAACATCGACAATGTCGAGCCTTTGTTTTATCTCATCGATGACGCTCATCTTAAAAAATCTACCCCCCTTGCAACCTCTTCCGCCATCCTCAGGGCATAATTATCGGTCATTCCGGCGATATAGTCCACAGCCTTCCGCTCCACGCTATCATCGCGCCTTGAGTACTCTTCGGGCAACTTTTCCTCATTCTCTACAAAATACTCGTAGAGAACACTGATCACCTCCCGAGCGCGCTCCGCCTGATCGCCAGCTACTTTATTGTATACCCTTTCGAAGACGAACTGGCGAAGCATTTCTGCCGCCTCAAGCACTTCAGGGCTCATACTGATGACAGGCCTTCCACAACGAGCTGCCCCTGTAGCAGCCCACGAGAAGTCGATCACATCCGAGACCAGGGTGTTGATCCTCTCAGAATGTGAACGCCCCAAAACAGCCACCGCCTGACGGGGAAGGTCACCATCCGAGATGATGCCTGCCCTCACTGCGTCGCCGATATCGTGATTTACGTAGGCGATAATATCAGCGATCTTACAAACCTGACCCTCCAGGGTTCCAACCTCGCCCCAATCCTCCCCCAGAATATCGACCCCTGTCTTAGCGTGCCTGAGGATACCCTCCCTCACCTCCCATGTTAGGTTCAGTCCCTGCCCATCCTTCTCCAAGATGTCAACCACCCTTCGGCTCTGCTCGTTATGCCTGAACCCTTCGGGGAAAAGGTTATTCAAAACCTCCTCACCCACATGTCCGAACGGTGTATGACCCAGGTCATGGCCAAGGGAGATGGCCTCATCGAGGTCTTCGTTCAAGTTTAAGGCCCGTGCTATCGAGCGGGCGATCTGAGAAACCTCCAGGGTATGTGTCAACCGTGTCACGTAGTGATCGCCCAATGGGGCGATGAAAACCTGGGTTTTGTGCTTCAGTCTGCGGAATGCCTTGGAATGGATGATACGGTCACGATCTCTCTGAAAAGCAGTACGCATCGGGCAGGGCTCTTCGGGCTTCAGCCTGCCCTGTGAAAGCCTGCTCTTCATTGCATATGGTGAAAGGCTCTCCTCCCTTTCCTCAATTCGCTGACGTATATCATCGTGAACCATAAACACCATCGATTGAAAGGGCCTCCTACCCCTCCCCTACCGAAAGTGCTGCCTGGGCTGCGGCAAGGCGAGCAATCGGTACTTGGAAGGGGGAGCAGCTCACGTAGTCCAAGCCTACTTGGTGGCAGAAATGGATGCTCGATGGATCCCCGCCATGCTCGCCACAGATGCCCAGCTCAAGATCTGGCCTGGCCTTCCGACCCAATTCTACTGCGGCCTTAATCAACTTTCCTACACCGTCGCGGTCAAGCACTTGAAACGGGTTCTCAGGCAAGATCCCTCTTTCTACATATTGCAAAAGGAATTTGCCCTCGGCATCGTCCCTGCTAAAGCCGAAGGTATACTGTGTCAGGTCATTAGTGCCAAAGCTGAAGAACTCGGCATAATGAGCGATCTCATCAGCGATGAGGGCAGCACGAGGGATCTCGATCATGGTGCCGATTTTACAATCAACCGTAGTGCCCATCTCCGCCTCGACCTCCAGCGCTACTTTCTCCAGTTGTTCCCGAACAAACCTCATCTCGTTTTGGTGACCGACAAGGGGGACCATTATCTTAGGACGAACATCGATGCCCTCTTTTGCCAACTCGCAGGCGGCGGTTAAGATAGCACGCATCTGCATCTTGTAGATATCGGTAAACATCAAACCCACCCGACAACCGCGAAGCCCCATCATGGGATTTGCCTCACGCATTCTCTCGATAGCGCGGAGCAATTTTTCGCTCTCCGCCAGCTTGGCTGGGTCATTGCTCCTAATGCGAAGTTCAGTGGTTGCTACCAGCACCCTCTCATAACTGGGCAAGAATTCGTGGAGCGGAGGGTCAATGAGTCGAATAATCACAGGTTTGCCCGCCATCATGCTCAAGACGCCTTTGAAGCTCTCAATCTGAAACTTGGCCAGCTCAGC
>DAOUVR010000176.1 GCA_030667555.1 Dehalococcoidia bacterium | reverse complement strand
TGCACTGGCTCCTCCTGTAATGGCGGCAGTTGGTTAAAAGGGGCCTCTTGCACTGGCTCCTCCTGTAATGGCGGCAGTTGGTTAAAAGGGGCCTCTTGCACTGGCTCCTCCTGAAATGGCTGTAGTTGGCTAAAAGGAGCCTCCTCGCTCGCCCCCGGCAGCACTTCATCCACTATCTCCTCAAGCTGCTCATACTCTGGCTGTTCTCTTAACGGCTTCGAAGCGTCAGGTGGCACACTATCCATCTGTTTAACCGGAGGCACTTCTTGCACTGGCTCCTCCTCTAACGGTGCTGACTGGGGCACCGGCTTTCCCTCCAGCACATAATCACGGATGTCGATGAGGGACTGCTTCACCTCTCCCTTAATCAACTTAAACTCGCCTTCGAGGCCTTCAACTCTATTCTCGATTTGCATCTTGCTCCACCCTCTTTTCTGAACCAATTTGGACAGGACTCTGTCCCATATAAGAATCTCTTCGAAGCGGCGTACGGGTTGTCATGAAAAAGGTGCGGATATCAAGAAGAATGCGCTTCAGGCCTTCCTTCTCAGCCGGAAATTCATCTTCCAAAGCTTTTACTCTCTCTTCTATATCCATGTCACCTCCTCACATTTATATGGACGAAAACATACTAGCTGCCAGTCCGGGAATAAAAATCAAGCCCACGCCTGAAATCCCCGCTGTAATCCCCAAATCGTAGAGAAATTTCCACCTGCTTCCGCCATCCGCTATAGTGGGAGCAAGTGCGTTGGCCACGGTAAAAACCAGGACCAGGGGTAGCGCCATGCTATGCATGAACTCCAGGCCGGCAAAATTGAAGCCTCCTAAGGCAGACACAGTGGGACTACCTAGGTCACCTGATGTTGTACCGAGCATCGATTGCTGAGCCGTTGCTATCATACCTCCGAAGATGGTTACAACCTCTGTGATGAATATAAGTAGCATGACAACCGCGGCGTGCATAGTAATGGAAAGCCAGCGGAACGGAGAGGTTACCGTCTTCCTTTGCGCCCGGAGCAAAGCGATCTTGGTGGCGAACAGTGAAGTGTGATATCCAGCCTGCTCCGGTTCCCCGCCTAACTCTATGGCATCGTAGAACATGGTCATGCTTCGCTTTGCCAGTTCGCTTCCCGTCTCGTCGATAAACCTCTGCCAGCAGAGTTTGGCTCTAATACCGGCGACAAGCCTGGTGTGAAGACGTATGACCTCGGGACGCAGGGTATTTATAGCGTTAAAGTCTAATCGACCCACAGCTTCCTTCACCGTTGTGCCGATCGCCGAGCAAACACCACCAAGAGACCTTAAAAAGGGGCCCACCTCGACATCCTTTTTCGTCACCTTCTTGTCAGTAGACATGGCAATAAAACCGACGGGGAAAATCAAAGCGGCTCCAATAAGCAGTATCCACCCTGGGCTTGCTCCAATTATCAGAAGGATGATGCAGACGACTACTGCGATCGGGACAAGCACCTTGAGCAGTCGCATAACGCGCATCTTACTAGAGCCTGCCCAATGCAGAACCGTGGCCTCTCTTGGCGACATTAGATATATCAGCCACACTCCCACGGTGGTGGTACCAAGGCAAACTCCCACCAGTCCCAGGATAAAACCCGTGCCGATACTCCATATCATGGTCGAAACCAGACCAATAATGACAACAAGTACTGACGATAGGATGAGGGAAACATAGGCATCAGTCCACTTTCTGAGAGCTTCTAGCTTCCTGCCATACTCGTTTTCGTAGGTATTGGCGTGTGCCTCCGCTTCCCTCGCCAGGAACTCGGCCTCAGGTTCCCCGGAAACAAGCGAGCTGGAGAAACGGAGGAGCAACCCTCTGATCTCCTCCTGGTCTACCGATGCCCCCACTATGCTGCAGGATCTGGCATAGTCGTATCCCAACCTTTTGCAGGTGAGTTCGACCTTTCTGAAGTATGCAGACGAACTACAGTCAAGCTGGGAGCAGCTCTCGAAGATGTGTTTCCGCGGGACGCCGGCTGAGGCAATGACCGACATATAGGAGAGCTGGTAGAGCAAGTCAAAGGTGGAAAACGCCCCATTGACCCCTATCTTACTTGCTCCCTTCTCTCCCCCGGTCAACTTTTGACGAAGTTTATCCAGATTCATACTGCCTTCCCTTTTACCAGTTGTGAGTCACTATTAATTATGTCCCGTCAAAGGAGATCGAGGCTGGAATGCCGTTATGAGTTGCTATCACCACCAGATTCGTTGTATTCTTGCCAACGGGTGGGTCCAGCCTTGCCTCAATCACCAGTTCCTCCCCAGGGTTCAGTATCCCTGGTTCGAAGGCTTCAGGGGTCCCACCTTCCGCGTCAAGGTAGATCCCTTGGTCCGTCCACTCATTGTTGCCTGGCGTCCCTTCAGTGTAGGACAGCCATTCTACTTGATAGGTGTCCTCTGAGTCATAGTATTGAACAATGATATCCCATCTAGCGAACGTGCTCAGCTTTGTCTGCCCGCTGTTTCTCAAGGTGACCTCCAAGGTATCTTCCGAAGGCTGTTCTGCTGTCAGAGGAGTGAGTTCTGTTCTCATTATGTCCTCGGCTCTCTCGCTCATCTCTTCCAATCCTACCGAGCTGCTGTCCATTGACGAGAGAAAGCTCTGGGACAAGGTCATCCCGCCAAGGACTATAAGTGCTATGCAAATTAGAGAAACAATAGCGCTCTCCATGTTTTCACCTGCTACATACTAAAGAAGTATTCATCTGATATTCCGTTGGG
>DAOUVR010000099.1 GCA_030667555.1 Dehalococcoidia bacterium | reverse complement strand
CTTGGGTCAGAATCAATATCCCGCCGTCGCCTGAGGATTTCGGCCAACAGCCATAGATACGAACTCTTAGTTCGTCCAGCTCGGATGCTACTCCTGCTTGCCGCTCTTTACGCTGTCGTATATGTCCTGGGCCTGTTGTGGGGTAGCGTTCTCGTGGATGACGGCGCGCAGGGCCTTAATCGCCGCCACGGGGAACTCGTTTTGCCAGACGTTCCTCCCCAGGTTCACACCTATAGCGCCTTTCTGAATTCCGTCGTAGACAAACTCAAACACCTCAAGCTCTGTGTCCACTTTAGGCCCGCCGGCCATAACCACAGGCACGGGACAACCCTCGGTAACCTTGTCAAATTCTTCGCACCAGTAGGTCTTCACCACGCGCGCCCCCAACTCGGCGGCGATGCGAGAGCACAAACCAAGGTATCGGGCGTCACGCTTCTCCAACTCTTTGCCGACAGCGGTTACCGCCATCACCGGAATGCCATACTTTTCGCCCTCGTCAACCAGCTTTGCCAGGTTCAGCAGCGAGTCATGCTCGTAATCAGTGCCAACGAATATAGAGATGCCCACAGCGGACACGTTAAGGCGGATAGCCTCCTCCATAGAGGTGGTGATCCCTTCATTGGCAAGGTCGGCACCCACCATGCTGGTGCCACCGGAAACCCTGAGAATGATCGGTTTAGCGTTGTTCGGGTCCAGCGCCGAGCGCAATACCCCCCTAGTTACAAAAAGGGCATCACAGTACGGGAGAAGCGGCTCAATAGTCTCCCCCGGCTTCTCTAATTTTCTGGTTGGCCCCTGAAAATATCCATGGTCGATTGGCAGAAACAGACAGCGGCCGTCCGACTGGATCAGTCGTGACATGCGGTTTTCCATTCCCCAGTCCATGTTGGTATCCCCCCTTCCACTTCTTTTTTTGTCCCCTGGCTCTCACCGCCTTAGTTTATGCCCTGGATTTCGACTAGTCAATTCGTTTTACTCATCCGGGTGGTCATTGCAACTTACGACCTCCTCTTGTCCCCGTCATTGTAGGCCCATGCCCTAAGCCAAGACTTATTGTCATTGCGACCCTTCACAAAGTGAAGTTTGTGAGATTGCTTCGTCCAGTAGGGGCACGGCATGCCGTGCCCCTACATCGTTCGGGACAGGCCTCGCAATGACAAGTGGAGGGGACACCCCTAGAACCACGGCAGAGGGGAAGCCCTCTCTGCACTTCCCTTTTCTGTTCCCTCTCCCTTGAAGGGAGAGGGCGAGGGTGAGGGTGAAGCTGAATTTCCCCCCTCCCTCTAACTCCCTCCCTCAAGGGGAGGGAGGACTGAGCTGTGCGCGCCAGTCTCCAAAGGTCTGCTGAGGGTCGCCTCTGGCGAGGGGAGGGAGGATTTCTTCCTTTCGCCCTGAGAGTGGCTGGCAATGAAATGATATGGAGGCGTTTCCTACCTGAGTTGCTAAGAATAAAAAAGCACCTCGCTACTCATAGCGAGGTGCACGATCTCCTAAGTAATTCACTTAAATGTGAGTCTTAACCTGGTTCTTGACCCTGTCCCTAATCTGAAGAAGGCAGCGGTCTGGGCTGCTGAAGCGTCATCTCCTTATCGCAGCACATGACTGTACCATCACCGGCTTTGGTACATAGCACCTCAGTGCCGCATACCTCACACTTGAACCTCTTTCCCAGTTGATTTGGCATTCCACATCCCTCCTTTTTCGAACTATCGGTGGCTTATATGCTTACTGCTTAAGTGTCATCGGCTGACCACAGCAAACGATAGCGCCATCGCCTCCCTTAGTGACAATGAATTCGGAACCACACTTTTCACAGAGATATCTTTTGCCCAATTGATTCGCCAATTTAGCGCCGCCCTCCTAATTTATTAATTTCAATTACAATTCTATATCAGTCTTTCAAAGCCTGTCAACATGCCCTTTATGACTTTTATTCACCTTACCCCCTTACCCCCTCTCCTCAAGGAGAGGGGGGATAAATATATAACTAGGGGACACCCCTAAAACCCCGTCAGAGGGAGGCCCCTCTGGACTCCCCTTTTTCTGTCCCCTCTCCCTTGAAGGGAGAGGGCTAGGGTGAGGGTGAGATGGTGGACGATGTGATGGTGGTAAGATATAATGCCGCCTCGGAGGAACGATGCCCACTCTTTATGTTGTAGCCACGCCCATAGGCAACCTGGAGGACATATCCATCCGTGCGCTGCGCACCCTCAGTGAGGTTACGCTCATAGCCGCTGAGGATACCAGAAAGACGAGGCGGCTTCTCAATAACTACGGTATCAAAACTCGCCTTACCAGCTATCACGAACACAATAAAGATATTAAGCTCCACTACCTGTTAAATCACCTTAACTCTGAGGACCTGGCTCTGGTCTCTGAGGCTGGGATGCCCGGCATAAGCGACCCCGGCTACGAATTGGTGGTAGCGGCAGCCCAGAGTGGCATCGACATCGTTCCCATACCCGGCCCCTCCGCTGTGGTTACTGCGCTCGCCGTCTCCGGATTGCCTGCAGACCAGTTCGTCTACCTTGGTTTTCTCCCTCGCAGAAAGGGGAAGCGTCGCCGCCTTCTAGAGCAGATGGCTGAAGAGGAGAGGACCATCATCGCTTTTGAAGCGCCTCATCGCATCGTGGCCACCTTGAAGGATATCCTGGATGTCCTGGGGGAACGCAGGATTGCCGTCTGCCGGGAACTGACCAAAGTGCACGAGGAGGTTTTCCGTGGGACGGTTAGCGAGTCAATAGAGCATTTTCAGAAGCCAATAGGGGAGTTTACCCTGGTTATTGAAGGGTAGCCGAAAGGAGAAAAGGCGCTTACCGCACCCATTGAAGAAGAGCTACGCCGCCTATATGAGGAAGGTTATTCCGCCAGGGAGGCAGTCGCCCAGGTGGCGAAAGCCAGCGGTTTACCAAAGAAGGAGCTTTATAAGACCTGGCTACAGCTAAGTTAGCTTTGTGCTCGTGCCGATGACTGTGATAGAATAAACTGACATTATGGATAGCAGGCTGCCCAAGAACTTAGTAAAACAGGGTAGCGTTGAGCATATGCTCAAGGCGTGGTTGGAGCAGATGCTCCAACCTACCCGTGATTTTCGGACAATCTAGGAAGGACGGTTGTGAGCGAGCGGATTCTTGTCGCTGTCGCATGGCCTTATGCTAATGGCTCCCTTCACCTGGGCCAAATCGCTGGTGCTTATTTACCGGCGGACATCTTTGCACGCTACCATCGACTCAGGGGCAATCAGGTGTTGATGGTCTCGGGCTCTGACCAACATGGCACCCCTATAACCGTGCGCGCCGAGCAGGAGGGCAGGCCACCAAAAGAGGTCGCTGACCATTATCACGAGGAATTCCTCGATTCGTGGCAGAAATTTGGTATCACCTTTGACCTGTTCACCACCACCGACACGCCAAACCACCATAAGGTGGCCCAGGACTTGTTTCTAACGCTGAAGGATAAGGGCTATATCTACAAGGACACCATGACGCTTCTCTACTGCCCCACTTGCAAGCGATTCCTGCCCGACCGATATGTGGAGGGCACTTGCCCTCATTGCAGCTTCGAAGGTACAAGGGGTGACCAGTGCGATAACTGCGGCAAGCCCCTCAATCCAGTCGAGCTTATCGAACCCTATTGCCGAATATGCTCCTCTGTTCCCGCGGTCAGGGAGTCGGAGCACTTCTTTCTGCGCCTGAGCGCATTTAACGACCAGCTCCTTAAGTGGGTCAGGGAACAGACCCACTGGAGACAGAATGTATTGAACTTCACTATCAGCTTCTTGACCGAGGGACTTAAGGACCGGGCAATTACCAGGGATATTGAATGGGGTATCCCGGTCCCCCTGCCTGGCTTTGACAGCAAGAGACTCTATGTGTGGTTTGAGGCAGTGATCGGCTACCTCTCGGCGAGCAAGGAGTGGGCGGAGCGCAACGGTGATGAGGGGAGATGGATTGAATTCTGGCAGGGCGATGCCAAGTCATATTACTTCATAGGCAAGGACAATATCCCCTTTCACACCATAATCTGGCCGGCAATGCTCATGGGCTATGGTGGCCTCAACCTCCCTTACGATGTACCTGCCAACGAGTTTCTGACCCTGGAGGGGAGGCAGCTTTCCACCAGCCGTAACTGGGCTATCTGGCTCCCAGACTACCTGGAGCGCTACGACCCCGACCCACTGCGCTTTTTCCTCTCAATAAGTATGCCCGAGGGCGGGGACACCGATTTCTCGTGGCGGGAGTTTGTGCGCCGCAATAACGATGAGCTGGTGGCCACCTATGGGAACCTGGTTCACCGGGTTCTTACATTCACTTATCGCAGCTTCGATGGCTCAGTGCCGCAGCCTGGTGAATTCGATGGAGAGAGCAAGGCACTTCTCAAGAAAGCGGATGATGCCCTCAACACTGTAGACAGCTCGCTTTATGAATGTCATTTTAGAGAGGCGATAAGAACAGCAATGACCCTGGCGCAAGAGGTGAATCGCTACCTTGATGACAAGGCACCATGGAAAAGGATCAAAGAGAATCGAGAGGACGCTGCCACCAGTTTATACGTTGCCCTGTCGGTAATCTCCTGCCTGAAAACGATTCTCTATCCTTTTTTGCCCTTTAGCTCCGAGAAACTGCACCGCCTTCTCGGCTTTGATGGCGCGTTGCAAGATAGCGGGTGGTCGATAACCAGGTTGTCGCCCGGACAAAAGCTGGCCCCTCCCGAGCCCCTGTTCGCCAAACTGGATGACAGCGTGGTGGCTGAGGAAACTGCAAAGCTGGAGAGCTCCCGTGCTGGTTGATTCACATGCCCATATCGGCGCACGTCGCTTCGATAGGGACCGTGACAAGGTTATGGAAAGGGCCAGAGAGGCAGGGATTAGCCTTGTGGTCGATGTGGGGAGTGACCTGGAGTCGAGCAAGACGGCGATAGGGCTTACCCAGCAGTATGATGAGGTTTATGCCGTCATTGGCTTTGACCCTCACAATGCCTCCAGGATGATGAATGGAGACCTTGAAAGATTGGCTGAG
>DAOUVR010000177.1 GCA_030667555.1 Dehalococcoidia bacterium | reverse complement strand
TATTTTAAACCACAAGAATTGCTATCTTCTGTGTGATTTGCATAAACATTGGATGGAGAAAGGAGCCAAGAAGCTTATTCGAAGGTTCTTATCTCGATCTGTATCCCTTTATGATCTATGGTTATAATCCCCGCCGAGGCAGGGTTTCTGAAAGATGGGTAAGCCTGGCCAGGGTTGAAAAAAACCACGCTGTCTATTGTCTTGTGACAGGTATCATGAGTATGACCAAAAAGGATGATATCTACGCCTTCAAACTCTTTAGCTATATCCTCCTCTATCCCCCAGGGGGGGCCGCCCCAATGGGGATGGATGACCCCGATTCGTCTCCCTTCAACCTCAAAAACTGTTTTGGCGGGTAACTCATCCCGAATCTCTCTTGGATCGATATTGCCATACACGCCGATAAAACGCTTCCCCAGACAGCGTAATTCATGTAGCAGAACGATGTTATTATAATCGCCACAATGGACCACATAGTCGGCCTCGGACAATGTATTGACTAGCTCTTGAGACAGTTCTTTTAGGCTCCTGACGTGGGTATCGGAGATAACTATAATTCTTGTCATATCACTGATCTGCCAGTTCCACTATGGTGGCACCGTCGCCTCCATCTTCGAGCTCAGCCCGTCTGAAAGATTTGACCAGTGGGTGGTTCTTTAGCTCCTTGCGCACGGCCTGGCGAAGGGTTCCCGTTCCCTTGCCATGAATCACCAGCACTGTAGGCATGCCAGCGAGGTAGGCTTTATCGAGGTATCGTTCCAGCCTGAATAGAGCGTCATCCACAGTGAGCCTGCGCAGATGGATTTCTGTCGGACATTCTTCAGAACGCTGATGTTGCAATGAGAGCTCCTCGGTTGGCCTTCTCACCTATTATATCAGTGGTAACCGCTTCATTGCCAGCGCTAAGAGCTGGTGATATACTCTGTTTCATTGCGAATACGTTGAGGTGGCATAGTTGCTGAGGTTAGATGGTCGTGCAAATGACGAGCTACGCCCGGTGTGCATCACTCCGGGCTTTCAGCGTTATGCTGAAGGCTCTGCTCTTATTGAGCAGGGAAACACCAAGGTGATATGTGCGGTGAGCGTGGAGGACCGGGTTCCCGCCTTCCTTAGAGGAGAGGGTATGGGTTGGATCACCGCTGAGTACGCCATGCTTCCTCGTGCTACCGCCACTCGGACACCGAGGGAGGAGAACAGGGTGGGGGGCAGAACGTATGAAATCCGGCGCCTCATCGGGCGTTCCCTAAGAGCAGCTGTTGACCTTAATGCCCTGGGTGAGAGGACACTAACTGTTGATTGCGATGTACTCCAGGCGGATGGAGGTACGAGGACAACAGCGATCACGGGTTCCTATGTGGCCTTGGTTCAAGCTCTAAACGGCTTGGTGGAAAAGGGGACCATCGCCTCGCTTCCTATCAAAAACGCTGTAGTGGCGGCCAGTGTAGGCATCGTAGGCGGGGAGTTGCTTCTTGACCTTTGCTATGATGAGGACTTCTGGGCTGAGGCTGATTTCAATGTGGTAATGACCAGTGAGGGCGAATTTGTGGAGATTCAGGGGACGGCGGAGAGTAGCCCTTTCTCTAAAGAGACCATTGACTCTGTGCTCTCACTAGCTGAGCGGGGTATTGATAGGCTTTTTGAGATTCAGAAGGCTGCTTTGGACAGTCTAAATGCTTAGGACGGCGTTTTGCCTGCTCAGGCGCTATCTGGTTTGGTGGTCTGGAACCTCTTAGAGTAGCCATTCCTTGTCGTTAGGCGAGGATTGTGGTATGGAGGCTTAGTATTGGTGGCGGAACAAGAGATACCTGAGGAGCCTCAAAGTAGCTCCGTCCCTTGGACGGTGGGGGACGTTGTCAAAGGGGTGGGGGTGGTTATCGGTTCTGCCGTTCTCATTGCCTTTGGCCTGATAATAGGCACAATCCTGCTTCTGGGTCCGGCAACTTTCCTTGAGCTTGGTACAGAGGATGTTATGGGTCTTTTCGACCTTCTCGCCTCTGAAGGTGTGCTTCAACAGTGGCTCATACTGATGCTAGCGGCTATGGTGGTTGGGGAGGGAGCGATGCCTCTTTCGGCGTGGCTGTTCAGCGCTTTCAAATACCGCTGTGGATGGCGTGCGCTAGGCTTTCGCTCCTTTAATGTAAGGAAAAGCTTGATACTAGCAGCAGTGATCGTGCTTGTTGGCTTGTTGATTGGTTTCCTTTGGGATGTGTTGCTGACCTCGTTGGGGATGGATCCTCCATCCGCTGTGCCCCCAGAGATCACCCAAACTGGACTTGGGTTGGCCATAGTTGCTATTCTCGCTGTTGTGGTCGCGCCTGTTGCTGAGGAGACCTTCTTCCGCGGTTTTATCCTTGCTGGGATCGGGAAACGATTTGGCTATGCCTGGGGAATTGTCATAAGTGCCCTCCTCTTTTCGGTGGCGCACCTGCAGCTTGGGTCTTTCCTACCCATTTTTGCCCTTGGCCTTCTCCTGGCGTGGCTTTACGTGCGGACCGGCTCGATATGGCCGTGCATTTTCACCCATTTCGCCTATAATTCCATTGCTATGGTGTTTATGGTATGATTGAAGGCCAGTAAAGTGATGTTGTGTCGAGGAATTCGAGGAGCAACCACGGCGGATGCCAATACCAAGGAAGATATCGTAGCGACGACCAAGGAGTTGCTCCGAGAGATGATCAGTGCCAATGAGGTTCAAGAAGAGGAGGTGGCCTGTATCCTTTT
>DAOUVR010000022.1 GCA_030667555.1 Dehalococcoidia bacterium | reverse complement strand
ATGTAGTTCCATCACCTGGGGCACATGCGATTGGACAAAAAGTATGCTCTTCTCCGGGTCGAGCCCCGCCGCCAGCCAGTCAAGCATCATCTCATGGATATTTCCCTGCAGCCCCTCGGTGGCTTCAAGAGTGGTCAAGGCGTGGATATCGACGATGCAGTAGATACACTGGTAATCCTCCTGGAGCCTGACATAGTTCTGAATAGCACCCAGGTAATTGCCAATGTGCTGTTTTCCAGTCGGCCTCGCTCCAGAGAAGACGCGATCTTTCATTACTTACCCTTTCACTTACGGCAAAGTCTCACTAGAATGAGGGCATGGGACGCCGACCAACACGAACCCCATAAGGATAATCACCGGCGTTTAAGACCCATGCCCACTGGCGCAATAAGAAGAAACAGAGACTGCAAGTTCTCTATGTGTAGGCCCTCATGCCCAGAACCTCCCTCCCCACGATGAGCTTCATGATCTGGGTGGTGCCATCGGGCATGGTCAACATTCTAGCATCCCTGAAGTATCTCTCCACAGGATATTCTTCGGAGAGGCCCATAGCGCCGTGAATCTGGATAGCTTTGGATGTCACCCTCAGGGCCGCCTCAGTAGCAAAGCCTTTGGCGAGGGAGGTTTCCATGCGGTTTTTCACCCCTTGACCGCCGAGCCAAATGGCACGATATGTCAGCAAACGCGCCGACCAGGTATCGGTGAGCATATCGGCGATCATTTCCTGGACCATCTGGAAGCTACCCAGGGGCTTGCCAAACTGTATCCTCTCCTTAGCATACTTTATCGAGGCATCAACAGCCGCTTGAGCAATGCCTATAGATATTAACCACATACCAGCCCGAATACCATTGAGCCTCTGCATAAAATCGAAATACGCCTGCGCCGCTTTGTCGCCTCCACCACCCTCCCCTGAACCGCCGAGCATCCACGGGGCGACTATGATATTCTGCTCAGGCACGGGGCAATCGTCAAAAGACATCTCAGAGGTGGGACAGGCACGCCACCCTATTTTGTGGAAATCCGTTGCTTCCCAGGGCGAAACATCCCTGTCGAGGAGAACCGTGGCCATCCCCATCTGCCCCTTGCCTTTCTCCGTCTGCACCAGAGCGATGGCCACATCAGCAATGGAGCCATTAGTGATCCATGTCTTGGTACCGTTAACTACATAGCGGTCGCCACTCTTGGTCAGCATAGTCTCAATGGCGCTGGTATCAGAGCCCACATTGGGCTCGGTAATGGCCAGACAGCCGATTGACTCACCTTTCTCGATTTTTGCACGTAACTTCTCCTTGGTTTCCCCTCTGGCCATTGCCAACGCCGCGACAGCCAATCCAGCTAGCCCGAGGGCACCACTCAAACTCGGCCAAACACGCGCCAGTTCCTCGCTTCCAATCGCACCAGTGATTGCGTCCATCCTCTCCTCGCCGCCAAGCTCCTCAGGTAAATGGTAGAAACCCAAGGGCATCATCTTCTTGATATACCCTATTACCTCTTCTCTGGTGAACGACCCCTGTCTATCACGCTCATCTACTATGGGAGCAATCTCCTTCTCCAAAAAATCCCTGATGGTCGTCTGCAACATCTTCTGCTCTTCGGTGAACTCGAAATCCATGCAAATAGCCTCCTTTTTTGTCTTGCGTAACCTCTCAACTTCATGAGAGCCATAGAATAATTTGCATCAAAAGCCATATTAAGTCAATAACACTCTAAAACCCCCTCTTAAAACGAACTCGCTCTTAGCTTGCCTCTTTTTCGCCTACCCGATTTCGTAGTATGCCAATGCCTTCTACTTCAAGCTCAATGACATCACCGGGCTTGATCCACTTGCCATGTTCCGCACCACACCCCCCACCCACAGTCCCTGAGCCCAGAAAATCGCCTGGGTACAGGGTTTCATCCCTGGAAGCATACTCTATAATCTGAGCCCACGTGCGGAACATGGTTCCGCTATTGCCGTCAGTCCATACCTCGCCATTGATTCGAGCGACCATCTTCATGTTGCGGCAGTCTATTTCATCAGGTGTCACCAGACAGGGCCCCATCACATTGCAGGTATCTTTCCCTTTGGCCGGACCAAGCCCTACGCTCATCTCCTTCATCTGGATATCCCGAGCGCTGACGTCATTGAAAATGGTATAGCCCGCAATATATTTCTCAGCCTCATCCTGACTGATATTCCTGCCCTCCCTGCCGATGTAGATACCATATTCCAGCTCATAGTCAAGCAGGTCGGTGAAGCTGGGCCAAAGGATGGTATCTTCAGGGCCAATCACACTATCAGGATTTCCTTTGTAGCACACAGGTATTTCATACCAGGCCGGAGGAAGTTGCCTTGCCTCTGATGCGCCTGCGTGCTGTTCAAAGCTGATATGATCCCTCAATGAGTTAGGTCTGGGCACGGGCGCCTTGAGCCGCACTTCACTCATCTCATATAGAACCCTTTCCCCACGCGGTCCGAGAACATGCGCTTTGCTCATCTTCTCAGCAACATATTGCATTGTAGTTTGAGCCGCCTCTTTGCCAGCATCGCCAACACGAAGGAAGGCGAGCATATCTGGAGGAAGAATTACCCCAGCTAGCTCATAGGCTAGTGGATGATTGCGCTCCTCCCTTAAATAGCAAATATAGCCCATATTGAGGTCGATAATCTTGTCGTGGCTAAGAGCGCCAATCCTGAGGAAGGGGCCAAGCAGTGTAGAAACTTCAAATGTAACGAGCTTCAAACTCTATTTACCCCTCATTCTATTCCATAACAACTAGCGGTCTCCCCATCCAGGCTTGCTATATAAAAATACAGCCATTGCAGTATGAAAGTCAAGCCAAGAAAGTAAGCCAGCCAGGTAACACTTGACAACATCAAAAAAACCCACTATAATATCTACCTTAGTAAGCGTAAGTGAACGCAACAAGTTCCTCGAAGCCATAGTATAGATATTTCCTCAGAAGGATTCCTTCTTTCTAATAGAGTTCCGGTAGAAATCTCCATGCTTTCCACGTAAGGAACCTGAAGGTTGGCCAAGTATATATTTGTAACTGGTGGTGTAGTTAGCTCGGTAGGGAAGGGTATCACTGCCGCATCCATAGGGAAGGTTCTGAAGAGTCGTAATATCTCTGTCACCATTCAGAAGCTGGACCCTTACATCAATGTCGATCCAGGTACGATGTCTCCTTATCAGCACGGCGAGGTCTACGTTACCCAGGATGGTGCCGAAACTGACCTCGACCTGGGTCATTACGAACGCTTCATCGATACCGACCTTACCACTGCCTCCAGTGTGACCACCGGGCAGATTTATAGTTCCATCATCGCTCAAGAGCGGCAAGGTGTGTTCCTTGGTGGCACCATCCAGGTGGTGCCTCATGTCACCAATGAGATAAAGCGGCGTTTTAGGGAGGTAGCTGAGCAATCGAAAGCCAATGTGGTTATTGTCGAGGTGGGAGGTACTGTGGGCGACATAGAGGGGCTTCCATTTCTGGAGGCCATCCGTCAGATGAGAAGTGATATGGGGAGGGAGAATATCCTCTATGTTCATGTCACCCTTCTCCCCTATCTTTCATCTACGGGAGAGCTGAAGACCAAGCCCACCCAGCACAGCGTTAATGAACTGCGGCGCATCGGTATCCAGCCGGATGTTATCGTGTGCCGAAGCGACTATCCGATCACCGAAGACATCAGGGACAAGATCGCCCTTTTCTGCGATGTCGATCGGCGCGCTGTTCTTCCCCTGCCTACACTGCCCATCATCTACGAGACCCCGATCGTTCTTGAGGAAGCAGGACTGGGAGAGCTTATCTTGGAGATGCTTGATTTACCCCAGCGAAGTGGGGATCTTCGCGAGTGGCGACACCTTGTGGAGCAGATGAAAGAGCCCACTGAACCGCTCCATATCGCAATTGTGGGCAAATATGTTGAGCTACACGATGCCTATATCTCGGTGCGCGAGGCGCTTCGCCACGCCGCAGTCTATCACAACCGCGATGTGGACATCCATTGGATTCAATCCGAGGATTTGGAGCGTGATGGGGATAGTTTGCTTCGCTCTGTTCAAGGAATTGTTGTCCCCGGCGGCTTCGGCGTCCGATGCATTGAGGGGATGATCATTGCTGCCAGATATGCCCGGGAGAACGAAATCCCATATCTGGGGCTATGTTTGGGAATGCAGGTTATGGTTATTGAGTATGCTCGGCATGTTCTAAACTCCCCTCAACCCAATTCCACCGAGTTTGATGAGGGGACCCCCTACCCTGTGATCGACCTGCTTCCGGAGCAGCGCCATTTGCAGGAGAAAGGGGGAACGATGCGGTTGGGCGGTTACCCCTGCCACCTGGTTAAAGAGTCAAGGGCCGCTTCAGCCTACATGGAGGATGTGGTCTATGAGCGCCATCGCCACCGTTTCGAGTTTAATAACGATTTTCGGGAGACGTTGGAAAGGGCAGGAATGGTTTTCAGCGGTCTGTCTCCAGATGGGAGGTTGGTGGAGATCAGCGAGGTTCGAGACCACCCATTTATGGTGGGCACCCAATTTCACCCGGAATTCCACTCGCGCCCTAATCGCCCTCACCCGCTTTTTCGCGATTTCATCGAGGTAGCCAAGGAAGCGCTGCTGGAGGGGGATCAGCGTCCGTTGCCATTATGACGGCTAATTACAAAACTATGGTGAGTTTTACCTTCGCCCCAACACTCATTTTCAACAGATTAATCCATGCTATGATGATGTGGTGATTCCGAACAAAACTGAGAGGTCTTAGATGCGCATATTCCTTGACACGGCAAACATAGAGCACATCCGGCATGCTGCCAAGCTGGGCATAATAAGTGGGGTGACTACAAATCCTAGCTTGGTTGCCAGGGAAAAGTCAGTCGACTTCAAGGCGGCAGTCCTTGAGATCTGCGCCCTCCCTCTCGAACACGTCTCAGTAGAGGCGCTAAGCTTGGATGCTCAGGGCATGATTGAGGAGGCGCGGCACATATCGTCCTGGGCCCCCAATATCACGGTCAAGATTCCAGTGTCGGAGGCTGGGCTTGAGGCGATCTCCGTTATATCGCGGGAGAAGATAAAGACCAATTTCACCCTTTGCTTCTCGGCAAATCAGGCCCTCCTGGGCGCCATTGTTGGAGCAACTTATGTCAGCCCCTTCGTGGGGCGGCTCGATGATATTAGTCATCAGGGGATGCAAGTGGTTGAAGATGCAGTAGAGATCTTCAAAAAATATGATCTGCACACTCAGGTGATCGCTGCCAGCATTCGCCACCCACTTCACGTGATCGCTGCTGCTAAGGTAGGGGCTCACATTGCCACTGTCCCTTACAACGTGCTGATGCAAATGATTCGCCATCCTCTTACCGATATCGGTATTGCGCGTTTTGCAGATGACTGGAGAGAGGTGATGAAAAAATGACCATGAATATCGTGGAACTGGAAACAAAGAGTCGTGATGAATTGCTGGATATGGCCAAAGGGTACGGCATCTCCGGCTATACCACGCTGAAAAAGCAAGACCTGGTGTTGCGGATTCTTCAGGCGAATGCTGAACTTCAAGGGAATATGTTTGGTGGTGGTGTACTGGAGACCATGGATGATGGCTTCGGCTTCTTGCGTCAAGACAACTTCAAACCAGGGGCTAACGATGTCTACGTTTCTCAGTCCCAGATTCGCCGCTTCGGACTCAGAACCGGTGACATGATTACCGGCCAGGTTAGGCTGCCAAAGAACGGGGAAAGATACTTCAGCCTTTTGCGCGTCGAGGCGGTAAACAGCATCGACCCGGAGCAAGCCAAGGGCCGTCCCCATTTTAATTCCCTTACACCCGTCTATCCCGACAGCCTCATCAAGCTGGAGACGACCCCTTCCAATCTTTCCACTCGCCTGATGGACATGATCGCACCTATTGGCAAAGGGCAGAGAGGGCTAATTGTATCCCCCCCCAAGGCGGGCAAGACAATACTGCTTAAGCACATCGCTAATGGCACCACCACAAACCACAGCGATGTCCATGTCATGGTCTGCCTCATCGGGGAGCGCCCCGAGGAGGTTACCGATATAAAGCGCTCGGTTAAAGGCGAGGTAATAAGCTCCACCTTCGATGAACCGGTTGAGAACCACGCCAAGGTCGCCGAACTAGCGCTGGAGAGGGCAAAGCGCCTGGTGGAGTCGGGGAGGGATGTGATGATCCTCCTCGATGGCATCACGCGCCTCAGCCGCGCCTACAACCTGGCCTTGCCCCCTAGCGGTCGAACACTCTCTGGAGGCATCGACTCAGTTGCCCTCTACCCTCCCAAGCGCTTCTTTGGCGCTGCCAGGAACATCGAGGAGGGAGGCTCGCTCACCATCCTTGCCACGTGCCTCGTCGATACAGGGAGCCGCATGGATGATCTCATCTACGAGGAGTTCAAGGGGACGGGGAACATGGAACTCCATCTTTGCCGCAGGCTTTCGGAACGCAGGATCTTCCCCGCCATGAACATCCAGCGCAGCGGCACCCGTCATGAGGAGCTACTTATGGATGAGGCCACCTTACAGAATATCTGGCTGCTTCGCCGAATGGCAAATCTGGTGTCCTCAAACACCCAAAACACCACCGATGCCACTGAGTTGATACTGGAACGACTAGCGAAGACCCAATCTAACGCTGAGTTCCTCACCACCCTGTCCCAGGAGAGATGAACAGGCAGACCAGCCAGCAGCATCACGCTGGCATAGGGTGAAATCCAGGACTCTTACTTCCCTCAAGCGCCATCCCCATTCTCGCCCCCTTTTCGTCCAGTGTTTACATCTTCTCGGGAGCGGTCATCCCCATGAGAACAAGTGTCTTCGCCAGAACGATCTGTGCCGCCTCAACCAGCTTGAGACGAGCTGAGGTGAGCGCCTCATCAGATGAGATTACACGACACTTCTCATAGAAGTTATGGAAAGTGGTTGCCACATCCAAAGCATAGTAGGGGAGGTGGTGAGGTTCCAGAGTTGAGGCTACCAACTCCAGCACCTCTGGTAGCTGGAGCATTTTTCTGATTAGGGCGAGTTCGGAGTCACCGGTGAGCAAGGAAACGTTCCCCTCTTTATAGTCGATGCCCCTCTCCTGGGCCAGACGGAGGATGCTAGCAATACGAGCGTGACCATATTGAACATAGTAGACCGGGTTATCCGCTGAGTGGCGTTTCGCCAGCTCCAGGTCGAAGTCCATCTGGCTATCGGCAGAGTGAGAGAGGAAGAAGAAGCGGCAGACATCGGGGCCAACCTCATCTACAAGCTCACGAAGGATAATGATTTCGCCAGTGCGCTTCGATGCCCGAAGCGTAATCTCGCCACGCTTCAGGGTAACCATCTGTGAGATAATTATCTGGAGCCTCTCTGGGTCGATGCCCAGAGCGCTTACTACCGCCTTCATTCTAGAAACATGCCCCTGATGGTCTGCTCCCCAGATGTTGATCACCCTGGAAAAGCCACGCTCGATGAATTTGTTGTAGTGGTAGGCAATGTCAGTGGCAAAGTATGTTGGAGCGCCGTCGCTTCGCACCAGCACGTTATCCTTGTCCTCACCAAGGGCAGTAGAGGCAAACCAAACCGCTCCCTCTTTCTCACTAATGTAGCCCCTCTCCTTGAGGAAAGCCATAACCCTGTCATATTGCCCTTGTTCGAAAAGGCTATTTTCACTGAACCAGACATCGAAGGATACGCCCAATGCTTCAAGGTCGGACTTAATAGTCTTCATGACCTTAGCCACTCCAATCTTGCCCAGTTCGGCTGGCTTGCCTGATAGCTTTTCTCCCTCTTCAGCGATGATCTCTCTTGCAATATCCATCATGTATTCGCCGAAGTAGCCCTCGGAGGGCATCTGGGCATCAATCCCCAGTGCCTGCTGATAGCGCGCATAAAGGGAACGGTGGAAGGCATCCATCTGGCCGCCAGCGTCGTTAATGTAGTATTCCCTGGCCACATCGTATCCCGAGGAAGCAAGCACATTCGCCAGAGTGCTCCCCAGGATGGCACCACGCCCATGCCCAACATGCAGTGGGCCTGTAGGATTGACACTTACAAATTCCACTTGCACCTTGGCACCCTTCCCCAGGTCAACATCTCCATATCGCTCGCCGGCACTTACGATACCCTCAACCTGCTTGGTGAGCCAGTCGCTCTTCAGTGAGAAGTTGATGAAACCAGGCGACGCCACAGCGATGCTGTCAATCTCGTCAGGTAGCTGTATAAGACTGACGAGGTTCTGGGCGATGGTCAGTGGATTCATCCGTGCTGACCTTGCCAGTTTCAATGGGAGAGTTGAGGCATAGTCACCATGCTCTGGATTCTGGGGGCGCTCCAGCACAATATCAGGCATCGTTACCGGAGGAAGCAAATCCCTCCTCTGCGCCTCAAGGGCCGCCTCTTTCAGAAGAATTGTGATCTCGTCTTTTATCATCACGCCTCCACACCGGTGAATCCGTCCTGCCACAGCCGAGCCATCTCCCCTGCAAGGAGCTGGTGTTCAGGCGAAGAGAGCTGCGGGTCCCCCTTGAACATACGAACCGCCTCTTTTCTGGCAAGCTCCAGGAGCCTCATGTCGGAGAGCTTGGCCATCTTCAGGTCGGGGAGGCCGCTCTGCCTGGTGCCAAAAAACTCCCCCGGCCCCCTGAGCTTCAAGTCCTCTTCAGCGAGCACAAACCCATCCTGAGTGCTCTCCAGGAGTCTCAGGCGATCTCTTCCCTCCAGCGTCGGATTCTCGGCGACCAGAATGCAATAGCTGGCCTGCTCCCCCCGGCCAACTCGGCCACGAAACTGATGAAGCTGTGCTAGGCCGAAGCGATCGGCGCCCTCGATAAGCATCACCGTAGCATTGGGAACATCGATGCCAACCTCCACCACAGAGGTGGCCACCAGGATGTCCAGCTCTCCCCGCCTAAACCTTCTCATTACCTCTTCCTTGTCCGCAGCCTTGAGCCTGCCGTGGACCAGCCCAATGTGAAGATCAGGAAAGACATCAGTAGAGAGACGCTCATATTCGGTGATAGCCGCCTTGGTGTCGATGGCCTCCGACTCTTCAATCAGGGGACAGATGATGAAAACTTGTCGTCCCTCACCGGTCTCCTTGCGAATAAAGCGATAAGCCCTGTCCCGCTCCTCAGGTTCGAGCCACCTGGTCTTTATTTGCTGCCTGCCTTCTGGGAGCTCATCGATCACCGAGAGGTCGAGGTCGCCATAGAGAGTGAGTGCCAGACTGCGCGGGATGGGGGTGGCGGTCATTACCAGCAGGTGCGGGTTGGAACCCTTGTGACGAAGCACCGAACGCTGCATCACTCCGAAGCGGTGCTGCTCATCCACAATGGCGAGCCCGAGCTTGTTAAACTCCACCACCTGCTGAATTATGGCATGTGTACCTACGACTATATCCACCTTTCCTTCCGAAATAGCCCGGTGCACTTCCTCCTTTTCGCTCCTTTTCATACTTCCAGTAAGTAGGGCTAGCGTGATCTCATGAGGCAATATGGATGAGAAGGCTCGCAGGCTACCCTCTAGATTTCCCTCCTCACCTGCTCGGGCCAAAAGAGCAGAGATGTTTGTGAAATGCTGCTCCGCCAGTATCTCAGTGGGTGCCATAAAGGCACTTTGATAGCCACTAGCCACCGTGGCCAGGAGCGCTGCGGTTGCCACCACGGTCTTCCCACTGCCAACCTCACCCTGAAGAAGCCGGCTCATAGGCCTCACCTTTGCCAAATCGGCGAGGATCTGCTTGAGAGCACGTTGTTGAGCCCTGGTAAGAGCAAAGGGCAGGCAGTTGATGAACGTTTCCACAATCTGTTGATCAGGCTTGATAGGGCTTGCCTTACCACCCTCCCGCCATTCACGCCTCCGTAAGAGCAGTCCCAACTGGATGAGGAACATCTCATCGAAGGCCAACCTTCTCCTGGCTTTATCCTTAAGGAACTCGTTCTCTGGATAGTGAGCCTGGTTTATCGCCTCGGAAAGCATAAGGAACTGGGCACGACTCCTCATATCCTCGGGGAGGAAGTCGGAAAGTTGTGGTGCCCAAAGTTCTACAGTCTCTTTAACCAACCTCCTCACCACGCGAGGGCTTAGCCCCTCGGTGAGTGAGTAGATGGGAATGAGCCGACCGGTATGAATCAAATCCTCGGTAAGGGGCTCATATTCCGGGGATTGGAAGACTTTTGTCCCCTTGAAGAGGCTCACCTTTCCGCTCAAGACAAGTTGTGAGTTGGTATGAAGCTTCCTGGCAAGATAGGGTTGATTGAACCAGACAACCCTCATGTTGCCGGTCTCATCGCCCACGATGGCCTCAGTAGAACGCCTACGCCCAACGCTGCTAATCTGTGCCTGCCAGATCGTAGCGACGACTGTCTGTTCCTCGCCTATCTTCAGTTGGGCGAT
>DAOUVR010000154.1 GCA_030667555.1 Dehalococcoidia bacterium | reverse complement strand
TGAGAAATATCGGCCGGGAGATTGAGAAAGAAGGGGTTGAGACAGTGGCCGTCGTTTTCCTCCATGCCTACGCCAATCCCGAGCATGAGAAGAGGGCGAAGGCAATATTGCAACAGCAGTTGCCAAATATTGTAATAGCAGCATCTCACGAGGTTAATCCAGAATATCGCGAGTACGAACGTATGAGCACCACTGTAGTCAATAGCTTGCTTATCCCTGTGGTGTCTACTTACTTACAGAAGATTGGGAAGAAGATTGAGGATATGGGAGATAGAGCCCCACTTTACATAATGCAATCTAATGGCGGGCTGGCTACAGTTGAGGTAGCTTCGACGATGCCTGTAGCCACTATCGAATCAGGACCAGCCACTGGCGTAACAGCTTCCGCCTATTGGAGCAGGATGTTGGGAATAGAGAACATACTGAGTTTCGATATGGGCGGGACCACCGCTAAAGCGGGAGCTGTTATAAACGGAAGACCACAAATAAGAAGTGAGTATGAGATAGGGGGACAGGTTCATGGCGGCCGTATTGTTGGCGGCAGCGGCTATCCTGTTCGTTTTCCCTTCATCGATCTGGCCGAAGTCAGCAGCGGTGGGGGAACTATCGCATGGGTTGAGGGAGGCGGTGCTCTGAGAGTAGGGCCGATAAGTGCCGGAGCTGATCCTGGTCCTGCATGCTATGGCAAAGGTGGGGAAGACCCTACGGTTACCGATGCGAATCTGGTATTGGGAAGACTAAATCCCGAGGGCCTTGCCGGTGGTGAGGTAAGGATTATTCCCGAGCTGGCGGAAAAGGCTCTAGAAGAGAAAGTGGCCAAGCCCTTAGGCATTTCACTTGTTGAAGCTGCCCACGGCATAACCGAAATCGTGAACAACCACATGATGCGCGCCTTGAGACTTGTCTCAATAGAAAGAGGCTACGACCCAAGAGAGCTTACTTTGCTGGCCTTCGGCGGTGCCGGTCCCATGCACGCACCATTTTTGGCAGAAGGACTGGGCATAACAGATGTCATCATTCCACCAAGCGCAGGAGCTTTCTCTGCATTAGGGCTCATACTGGCTGACTTTCGGCATGACCTCATAAGGAGCGTCATGAAGCAGGCATTGGAAATAGATCGCACATCGCTGGAAGAAGTGCTCCAGGATTTAGAAGAAGAGGCTAAACAAACCCTCTCCAAAGAAGGCTTCGCCTCGAGTGAGACGGTGATGGAAAGACAACTCGACCTCAGATATCTAGGCCAGTCCTATGAGATCACAGTTCCGATGCAAGGGAGCCTTGGGGTAACCCTGAAATCGTTTCACCTGCGCCATCGGGAGATCTATGGCTATGCCGCGGAGGGTGAGCCTATAGAACTAGTGAACGCTCGCCTCATTGCCACAGGTATCACCAGGAAACCTGAGTTGAGAAAGCCTCAGCCTTCGATGCAAGCTCTGTCGCCTGATGCTTTGACAGATAAGAGGGCGGCTTTTTTCGACAGCACTGGCTGGATAGAGACACCGATTTACTCCAGAGATGCTCTACTGCCGGGCAGTCGATTAGCAGGCCCTGCCATTGTAGAGCAATACGATGCTACTACTGTTGTCCCTCCAGGATGGAATGCAACCGTGGATGATTTCTCAAACCTGCGCCTGGGCAAGTGTGGTGTATAAATGCGACTCGACCCAATAACAGTTGAAGTAATAAGGAACGCCCTTAGCTACAGCGCTGAAGAGATGGGCATTGCCTTAAGGAACTCTGCTTACTCCCATAACATAAAGGAGCGTATGGACCATTCCTGTGCGCTTCTTACCCCTCAAGGAAAGCTCCTGGCACAAGCCGAACACATCCCTGTCCATCTTGGCTCATTGCCCTGGGGGGTGAAGAATGTCCTGCGGTATTTCAAGAAGAATGGTGAGGACTGGAGGCAAGAGGATATAGTTATGGCGAACGATCCCTATATCGTTGGCACCCACCTTAGTGATGTGACGCTTGTAAAGCCCATTTTCTTTGACGATAAACTCATAGGTTTCAGCGTCAATAAAGCCCATCATACCGATGTGGGAGGCGAAACCCCAGGCAGCCTTTCTTCTGATGCGGTGTCGCTTTACGAAGAAGGGGTAGTAATCCCTCCAGTCAAGTTAATAAGACAGGGCCACATGGAACAGAATCTACTCGATGATTTCACCGGACAGGTGAGAAACCCTGAGATCACCCTGGGTGATTTGAGGGCTCAAATCGCCGCGGCTAACCTGGGTGAGAGAAGAGTTGTGGAACTGGCACAAAGATATGGAACTAACCTGTTATTCGCCACTTTCCGTGAGATTATCTCTCACAGTGAGAGTAGAATGCGCGACAAACTCGAAGCCATCCCCGAAGGCATTTACACAGCTGAGGATTGTCTGGAGGATATAGAAGACTACGGCACCCTGACATGGATAAGAGTCAAATTGACCAGAGAAGGGAACAGATTCAGCGTTGATTTCTCCGGGACGGATGCTCAAGTTAAAGCACCGTTCAACGCTGTCTTCGGGGTAACCCTTTCGGCCACCTATTTCGCCGTCAAGTCTATCGTAGACCCGGAAGCTCCGATGAACCAAGGCGTTCTAAACCCGATAAAGGTCTTTGCTCCCAGGGGTAGTCTGGTCAATCCACGGAAACCAGCGCCAGTTTCAGGAGGAAACCTGGAAACCTCCCAACGGATTGCCGACGCCGTTTTCAAAGCCTTGGCCCAAGCCGTCCCTGACCGTGTGCCGGCGGCTTCTCACGGAAGCATGAACAATGTCATAGTTGGAGGCTATGACCCCCGTAGGGAGAAACAGTGGGTTTTTGTCGAAACCAACGGGGGCGGATCGGGAGGCCGCCCTGGCAAGGATGGAGTGAGTGGCATCCACTGCAATATGACTAACACTATGAATACACCCATCGAGGCCATAGAGCAGTACTATCCCATGCTTTTCCAGGAGTATGAACTCAGGCCGACAACGTACGGCGAGGGCAAATGGCGCGGAGGTTGCGGCATCAGGCGTTCCTGGACCCTGCTCGGGCCTTCAGCAACGGTTACAGTCTTGGGAGAAAGAAACAGGATAGGGCCGTGGGGGCTCGATGGTGGTCAGCCCGGGGGCCTCGCTGCATACTGGGTGAAAAGGGAGGATGGCAGGCAAGAGAAACTCAAAAGCAAAGTCACCCTCGACATGAGCAAAGGTGATACGCTCATTATAGAAACACCCGGAGGCGGCGGCTACGGGAAGGCCGAGCGCGGCGTTTGACAGCCAGCGAGCATAGGTTTTAACATGGCCACAGTGG
>DAOUVR010000050.1 GCA_030667555.1 Dehalococcoidia bacterium | reverse complement strand
CCCGGTGCTCGCCGTGCCAGATGCCGCGAGTAGTTCTCCACTGCGGTGCAGTAGCCCGCCTCACGGAGCATCTCGATATCGTAGTTGGTCCTCGACTCAAGCCGGGCCGCCTCGAGCAGTTTCCCCTGCCCCTTAAGTTCGTTGAGCCTCTCCTCAAGCTCAACCTTTATATCTTCGATAGCCGCCATCAGCTTGTCGTGCGAGGTGACGAAGTGCTTTGCCGGGTAGATGTCTACGGAGTCCCGCTCCGCCAGCAGTTCCCCGGTCAGCGGGTCGACCTCCACGATGCGCTCCACCTCATCCCCCCAGAACTCCACCCGCACCGCCACATCCTCATAGGCGGGCTGGATTTCCAGCGTATCGCCCCTGATGCGGAATCTGCCCCTGGTGAAGTCGATGTCATTCCTTTCGTACTGCATGTCAACCAACTGGCGCACAATGCGGTCCCTTTTCGTTTTCTGGCCCTTAGCCAGGCTGACCACAAAGGCATGATACTCCTCAGGCGATCCGAGGCCATAGATGCAGGAGACCGAGGCCACGATGACCACATCTCTCCTGGTGAAGAGCGCCCTTGTCGAGGCGTGGCGCAGCTTGTCGATCTCCTCGTTTATATCTATCTCCTTCTCGATATAGGTATCGGTGCGGGGGATGTAGGCCTCCGGCTGGTAGTAGTCGTAGTAGCTGACGAAGTACTCCACCGCGTTCTCGGGGAAGAACTCCTGCAGCTCGGTGGCGAGCTGAGCGGCGAGGGTCTTGTTGTGGGACATCACCAGGGTGGGTCTTTGAACCCGCTCGATGATGTTGGCCATGGTGAAGGTCTTGCCGCTGCCGGTCACACCCAGCAGCGTCTGGTGCCTGTGGCCGCGCTCCAGCCCCTCGACCAGCTTGTCTACCGCCTGTGGCTGGTCGCCGGTTGGCAGAAAGTCTGACACAATCTTGAATAATGGCATGGGCTTAATCGCTACAATGAGTGTATTATTTCTCTACATTTACCGGTTAAGAGGGTGGCAAGATCGAAGTATTTAGAGGCGGAAATAATTCTATCCCTGCAATCTTTCCCTTTTCGTCGACGTCAATGGCTACATCATCGGTGAGATTTTGGCTAGCCGTCTGATGATTACTATCGCCGAATTTGAGGTAAAGGATATCAGATTTGGAATCGTAAGATATTCTCATACGCCCTCCTCCCATCTGCCAAAATTAGTATACACGGTAATCGCGACAAATTCATCACCCTGCGATGCTGCAGTTCATAGGTGGTGCAGTTTCGCTACCTATTATTTTTGTCATTGCGAGCCCTTCGCCTATTGTCATTCTGAGCGAAGCGAAGAATCTCAACATATGGCTTAGGATAAACTCCGCGAAGCAATCTCGATGGATGATGGTAGAAGAAATCCTCCCTCCCCTGGCGGGAGGGAGTTAGAGGGAGGGGGAATTTATACTTAATTCGTAGCCACCCTCACCCAACCCTCTCCCGTCAAGGGAGAGGGGATGAGATTGCTTCGGTCACCCGGGCGACCTCGCAATGACAGGAGAAAGAGCTTGGGGCTGGTCGCCGGTAGGAAGAAAATCAGATACGATCTTAAATGGTGGCATGGCAGATTATTAGAATCTAAATAGGAGCTTCTTGTAACCAGCGATTCAACTCCTCAAATCCTTGGTCGGAGGCTTCAGTTGAAACGTTCTTCCATTCTTCATAAGATGGCCAATAATGTGGTAGCCGCTTTGTAAAGTGTTCGGTGTAGAAGTTCAGGAACTCAATCAAATTACGAAGCGTTTCCTGAAGTATTAGCATCAAGTCATATATTCTGATCTTTTGGTCTTCGGCCCTTACTATGTTAAAACGCAACTGAGATTTGCCTTGCTCGTCCTGAAATAAAACGGGCCATAAAAAAGCGTGTTTGTGCAGTAGGTCGTTTCTCACATCTCTCAACTCACTAAACCAGCCGAGCTTGTTTTTCATATAATCAGTCATCGGGCTGTCAAAATCGGGATGGTTTTCATACCATTTAATTTGATCTTTGAAGGAGTGGCGCTTGGGTTTTCCAGGCCCTCTTGGGTAAAAACAGGTAGTCATAGCTGCTATGTCTTCCATTAGGCTGCGCACTGTAACATAGAATGTCTCAATGTCCAAAGTAAGTAAGAAAAATAATTTACCTTCGAGTTTATCTTCCTCTATTTTAATAAGCTTTTCTGTCTCTTCCCTTATGCGCTGCGAGGTTTCCTCCAATTGTGGCCAACGCCATATGAAACTAAAAAACGCACCTTCAAATCTATCATCTACAGCTCTGCCTTTCGCTCTATGGGAAATCAACATATTAAACAAATCTTCTGCCGTTGGCAGGGAAGCTCTCGTATCTTGTAGCAATGGTAGGGGATACCACATAAAGCTCAATACCAAAATAATGAACTTGTCTAGGACCAGCCCTACTGAATATTTCTGCCTAGACTTTTCAGTCATTCCATATTACCCCGTGTCCACCTCTTCGGCTATAGCGATGCGCTCCGTCGACTGCGACACGGAATTCACTCGAAGAATTCCATGTTGACGTATTCTCGTGCCTTCTGAATTAGAAGGGCGATGTCGGTGTCGGTGGGCTCATTTATGTCTCCACCAGGCGGGTGTACGCAATTCTGGTGCGTAGTGTCTAACTGTTTGAATATCGCCAGTTCAGTATGCTCAAGCAAATTCACCTGTCCCAGTTTGCCCGCCATTTCCAGAATGCCGTCTTCATCGGTGTAGTCAATCGCCTCCTGCTCTGAGGTGCGACGGCTGTTGTATTCATCGGCGACTAATTTTAGAAATTTTTCAAGCGCGACGGTGGCAATTACACCGGCGGCCCTTATTATAGCATCTCGGATTGTGCCTTTGACGTCAAGTTGCCGCTCGGCACGGTCAAGGTCGGCGCTTATAATGTCCACTCCGATAAGCTTTTGCAGACGCAATGCCCTGGTCCTGACCACCTCGGGGACTGACAGTACGATATCGACCTGGCGGTCAAAGATCTGCGTCAAACGTCTGTGCTGTTGAACCCTGTACTGCCCGTCAAAACGCTTTCCCGCTGCGTGATGCATGGTGTTATTGCACTCCAGAATGTCCTTGATGTAGGGATAAGGAATGGCGAAATCGTCCCAGCGGTGGGGCAGGTATTGATAGATTAGCGCTGAGCTGGCATTGAACCATACCTCGTAGCGGCTGATGATAGAACGCTGCTGTTCATGTTGCTCATGGGTAGGGGCCCAGCCCCAGTCATCGTAGAACTCAGGGCGCTTCTCGCCATCCACCTCTTCCAGAACTGAGTCCAAAGCGCTTTTTGGCCGCAGAGAGCGGACTTTGCTTACGCGCGCAGAGCTCACGAAGTCCCAGAACGCCTCCCCGATGTCGCGCGCCTCATCAATCAGGACTTGAATCCGGTCTTGTAATAGTGTCAGTTGTGACATCAGCCCTCCTCGGTGTCCAGCTCTTCGGCGAGGCCGATCCGCTCCACCGACAGCGGCACATAGTTCACCCGCCCCGACTCGATAAGCTGGCGCAGCTTCTTCTCATCCTCGGTGAGGCGGAACCTGCCCGTCTTAACCTCGATGAAGTCCACCCCCTCGTCATACTTGATGCCCACGAAGTCGATGGGTTCGCCCAGGTAGAAAAGCCGGTCATAGTGTGTCAGCTCGAAGGTGGCCATAAGCTCGTTCAGCTTCCCCGTCCGCTTACTCAGGCTACCCGTTATCGACTGCATCACGTCACGGGGCATGCCCTTGAGGATTTCCTGTATCTCTCTTATCGATGTCTGAGAGGCCAGCGCATAAAGAAGCTTCTGCTCCAGCACCTTTATGTCGGGAATCTCCACCTTTCTCGGCCTGAGAGAGAGCACAACGACGGCCACGAGCAGCGCCAGGACAACTATAGCGAAAACCACATAGACAAAGGTCTCCATAATACCGCCTTTACTTCGAAAATAGACTTATTTCGTTTGTCCTGTCTTATGGGTAGCCTAGAGCATCTGCTCTAGGCATGGTTGGAGCGGATGCTCCTCTCCTGAGGCGAGTCGCCTTTGGCGACAACCTACCCCATTGTAATCTGATAATAGATTTACCTCATTCCACAGTTTTTTAAATGACGTTAATGGTTCGACAGGCCTGTCCTGAGCCTGTCGAAGGGCTCACCACGAACGGTGTCTGGCAATGCCTTTTTGTAACCTGCTTCGCAGCCATGATTCATTGGTGGGCGACCGATCATAAGTGTTTAGTCCTGTCCCCACACCCTGACCTTCCCCTCCCCCAGCGTATAACACGGACCGGCGTCCGCTCTTTTCGCCCTGTGCCAGGGTGTCTTTTCCCATGCCCGCAGTATACGCCGATTGGTAACTGGCAGAATCCCAAGGTCAACAGTTTTCTCAGCAATTTTACCCAGGGATCCGGGCAATTCATAGCACCGAGAATAAAGTCGGGCCAGGAACTCGAAGAGCCTTCTAAATGCTCTCACCTCCTCTGCAGATATGCTCTTCTGCTCAAGGACGGTATCCTCAAAGTAGGAATCGGTGTGCTTGTCGGTCAACAGGCCTTCCTTCTTGCATGTCTCGAACAGCTTTGTCCCGCGATAGGGATAGAAGATGGAAACATGTATCACCTTCGGCTTCACCCTGGCATTGAGCTTGACGGTGTCAAGAATCTGAGCCCTGGTTTCAAAGGGAAGCCCGATCATGTTATAGCTGAGGGTCTTGATTCCCACCTCATCGCAAAAGGAGAAGGCATCGATGATGCGCCGGGTGCTCACATGGCGGTCGAGAATCTTGCGCCGCACGTACTCATTGCCGCTCTCCACCCCGAAGCGCATCAGAGAGCACCCTGCCGACCTTGCCATCCGGGCAATATCCCGGTTCATCAGGTTGGGCTGGCAATTCATCTCGAATGGCAGTTTTATCCGCTTGCTATACTCCCTGGTGAAGTCCTCAAACCACTGCTTGTTGAGCGGCAAAAGGTCGTCATGAAAAACGTTATATTCGACCTGGGGGAAGTTCTTTGTTACTATCTGCACCTCTTCGATGAGGTTCTCCACGCTTCGCAGCCTGATATATCCATTGCCACCATATAACTGCTTTACGGCGTGATTGCAGCAGTAGTTACAGTTATAGGGGCAGCCACGAGAGGCCATGTAAACGCTCCGCCCCATGAAACCCACATCAAAGCTTTTTTCATAGGGGAAGACCTCCCGGTCAGGAAAGGGTAAGGTATCCAGGTCATCGACAAGCGGTCTCAGCGGATTTCGGTGAACCTTGCCGTCCTTCTTGACCCACAGGTTAGCGATGCCGGCAATGTCTTTTCCAGCGCCGAGATTATCACAGACCTCCAGAAGGGCATCCTCCCCCTCGCCGAGGCAGACCACGTCGATGTCCTCCAGGGCGATGACCTCCTCAGGGTTCAAGGTGGGATGTATACCACCGCAAATGGTGAGCGCCTTGCAGTTGCTCTTGGTCAGCCTGGCCAAGGGAGCGAGATGGGGGAAGGTGTTGGTTACTATGGAGAACGCCACCACATCGGGACGATTTCTTCTCAGGAAATCAACATATTCTGCCTCATCCACGTCGCCCAGGACATGGTAGAATTGGCATTCATGTCCTCCACGCCTTAAATAGGCGATTAGCGAGCCGATGCCAACGTGGAATGGGCCCATAACCCGGTAGCTGGGATCGATATAGACGAAGGCGACCCTCATTTAACTCCCGTCAAATCTTTTGCCCGTGCAGGATAAACTCAAAGGCAAAGCGGTCAAACAGCCAGGGCATGGTCCTCCCCAGGCGTTCCCAAAAGCGGGCGATGGATGAGGGGGTCCCGGCAGGGGCATGGGTAAGAGCTGTGACCTGGAATTGGGATATGCCGTCTCTAGCAAGAATGCTCATTACCTGGCGTGCTGAAATGGCATTTTCGTAGGGAGAGGGGCATGCCAGTCCTGACGGCAGAAGGAATCCGGGGAGGCGAAGCTGGAAGATGGCGTGCTTGTTGGGCTCAGCGATAATGATATGGCCTCCCAGTTTAACCACCCTGGCCATCGCCAGAAGGGGCTCATCGATGGGGTGGGAGTGATGAACCGAGCCCTTGGAGAAGACCACATCGAAGGCCTCGGCACGGAAGGGTAGTCGGCGGGCATCGCCACAGACACAGTTCCTCGCCCCTGCCTCCGCCAGGTCCTCAAGAGGCCCGCTGGCGACATCCAGGTTGACAATAAAGGCCCCTTCAACTTCTAAGGGCAGCGATACCAAACGGTCATTACCGCTCCCCACATAGAGCAGGCTCTTCCCCTCGACTCTGCCAGCCCTCTGTTCGATAAACTGGCACAGGTCTCTGGCACCTTTTTCGGCGTAGGATTCGAAAATCTGTGCCGCCCTTATATCCTGATACATTACCCGTTTAGCACAGTTGTAGAGCTGATGTTCCCACATAAAGCGGTCGGTCTCCGGGTCAACCGGGGCCACCGAATCTTTTTTCTGTAGCATTGAGGCCTCAAGCCTCTTCAGGTAGGCACCTTTTTGTGGGAGGGTGGCGGAGAGGTGGGCCGGCAGCATCTGGGGTATACCGTTCTTGACGGGGTAATGAGCGGCACAGGATAGGCAGGCCAGAGCACCCTCAGGTAGAAGCGCTAAATCTTCTGAGCCGCACTCGGGACAGGCTAAAAACTCAAGCAGATTCTTATTCAAATTATCACCTTTTCTTAGCTAATACAGATTTAGGCTACCGCCTTCAAGCCTGTGCGCGATATTGGTCTAAGGCTTCATCGGGGAAATCGGCGTTGGTAAACACCCGCTGCACATCGTCGAGCTCCTCCAGCCTATCCAGCAGTCTCAGGGTGTGGAGCGCCGTCTTTTGGTCAAGCATCATCGTATTGGCGGGCACCATCGATACCTCAGCAGAGACCACTGTCAGGTTCTTCTCCTCTAAGGCCTTTCTTAAATTCTCCAGGTCTCCGGGAGAGGTATAGATCTCCAACAAGCTATCGACAACCTTGACATCTTCGGCGCCAGCGTCGATTGCAAACAGGGCAAGTTCTTCAGTGGCCGCCGCCTCGACAGTGATCATGCCTTTGGGCTCGAAAATCCAGGCGACACAGCCGCTTTCACCCAGGTTACCACCGCCCCGTGAGAACACATTACGGATCTCCGATACGGTGCGATTGCGGTTATCGGTGAGCACCACAAGCAGGATCGCCACACCACCTGGTCCATAGCCTTCAAAATTGGCCTCAATAAGATTTGCCCCCTCAGTTCCTCCAGCACCTTTCTTGAGGGCTCGCTCGACGCTCTCCATAGGCATATTGTTATCATGGGCTTTCTGCATTGCCAGGCGAAGACGCGGGTTCATATCGGGGTTGTCACCGCCCTCGCGAACGGCAAGCGACAATTCCCTGCTTAGCTTGGTGAAAAGCTGCCCTCGCTTGGTGTCCGCCGCTCCTTTCTGGCGCTTTATCTGGGACCATTTGGAATGACCTGACACTTCCTTCCTCCGACTCGATCTTTGAGCAAATTCTATCACCTTGTTAAGTCAAGGTCAAAGATGCCGATTCCCACAGGAAGTCCAGAGAGGTCCCCTCTAGCTGGGTCTGGGGGTGCCCCCCGGGCTGCAAAGCAGGTATCAACACATCTCTGGGCGCGTGGGTGGTATTGGAGCAAATCCTCCCTCCACTGGAGGGAGGAGGGAATCACCCTCACCTTAATCCTCTCCCTTCAAGGGAGAGGGAGACAAAATGAAGTATAGAGAATAATTCTCCCGCCCCGATGTCTGTTCAAATAT
>DAOUVR010000063.1 GCA_030667555.1 Dehalococcoidia bacterium | reverse complement strand
GTGGCGATACAAGGCTGTCGAGCCTGTAGGAGAGGCCAAGTCTGACCTGGCAATAATCGACACGCTCGTGCTCAAGCTCAAAGAGAAATACGCTGGGGAAACTGGTCCCAAAGCGGACCCAATAAACAAACTATTCTGGGATTACCATACGACCGGCGAGTATGCTGACGAGGCTGATCCCAATGAAGTTGCGCTGGAGATACACGGCTACAACGTTGCCGATAAGTCCCTGGTGAAGAACTTCGTATCTCTTAAGACTGATGGGTCTACCTGCTCGGGCAACTGGCTGTACTCGGGCATGTTCACCGAGGATGGCAGAAACAGGGCCAAGGACCGCGACCCGGTGGATGCCAGTCTGAATCAGATCGGTCTGTACTCCAACTGGTCCTGGTGCTGGCCGATAAACCGGCGTATCATATACAACAGGGCGTCGGTGGACTTCGATGGCCAACCGTGGGACAGTGAACACCCCGTTATTCAGCGTTCCAACGGGTCATGGCTGGGTGACATACCTGACGGGGGATGGCCGGCGATAAACGAGGCTGCCCCAGGTGCCAAGTACCTCCCCTTCATCATGCAAACCGAAGGTGTGGCGCATATCTGGGGGCCGGGAAGAGCTGAGGGACCATTCCCTGTGGCATATGAGCCGTGGGAGAGCCCACTCCACACCAATCTGGTGACTGGTGTGACCAATGGCGACCTCACCGGAAAGGGCACCCCAGGGTTCAACAACCCGTGCTGCTACGTGGGCGACCTGGGGGGCTGGAACAAGAAGGGTGGGCCTGATGAGTTCCCCTACGTCGGCATGACTTACAGGGTGACCGAAATGTGGCAGGCGGGGCAGATGACCCGCAACCACCCGTGGCTCAATGAGCTCCAGCCTGAAGTATTCGCCGAGTTGGGCCCAGAGCTCGCGGCTGAGAAGCGGATCAAGAATGGCGACAAGGTGAAGGTGTCCACGGCGCGGGGCTACGTCCTGGCGGTGGCGATCGTGACACCGCGGTTCCAGAGAATGACTATCGGGGGACAGAAGGTTGACCATGTGGGCGTCCCGTGGCATTATGGCTTCGTGGGACGGTCCAGTGCCTTCCATAGTAGTGGCAACATCCTTACCCCGCATGTAGGGGACGCCAATACCAATATACCGGAATACAAGACATTCCTTTGTAACATAGAGAAAGTGTAGCTGAACTGGAAGGAGTGACATGGCAGACAAAGCGATTCTATACGATGCGACCAAATGCACGGCCTGCCGCGGTTGTCAGGTTGCCTGCAAGCAGTGGAACGATCTCCCAGGGGAACTGACCACCAACCGGGGGACTTATGAGAACCCCCCCGACCTATCGGCGAACACCTGGTTGAAAATGAGGTTCACCGAGATAGGCGATACCCCTGAGAATCTTCGCTGGCTCTTCGTCAGGCGTGCTTGCATGCACTGCACCGATGCGGCTTGCGTTGAAGTCTGTCCTACCAAAGCTCTCTATCACCACGAGATGGGTTTTGTCGCCTACAAGAGAGAGTTGTGTACCGGTTGCGGCTATTGCGTGGAAGCGTGCCCGTTCGACGTGCCCCGCAGTGGCGGTGGAGGGGGTGGCACAGTGACCGGTGTGCGCACCATGAGCAAGTGTATTTTGTGTGAGGACCGTATCACTAATGGGGAAGAGCCAGCTTGCGTCAAAACCTGTCCGACGGGAGCTCTGACATACGGTGACCGAAGCGACCTGTTGGCGGAGGGGCAGGCGAGGGTAGCGAGTCTCAAGTCAACTTACCCCAATGCCTACCTGTATGGTGAGAAAGAGTTGAATGGATTGCACGTACTATATGTGCTCGATGACACGCCAGATGTTTACGGTCTCCCGGTGAATCCGCAAATACCCGTAGCTGCCACTGTGTGGCAGGACGTTCTCCAACCCATAGGTTGGGGTGTAGCGGGCCTTGTCGCACTAGGCCTGGGGCTGAACTACGTTATTGCCCGCAGAAAAATCAAAATCAACAGTGAGGAGGAGTGATATGGAAACGGTCGAACGTAAGCCGAAGTCGACTCCCATTCTCCACTATGTCTTTGGTGCTCCACCAGTTCCTGGGGAGGACGTGGTTGAGCGGTACTCCAAGCCGGTTCGTATCCTTCACTGGGTAAACGCAGTTGCCTGGATAGTGCTTTTCATCACAGGGCTTCTCTTTTTTGTGCCACAGTTTAGCGGTGCTGCTGTTGGTGGGTGGAGTGGCCTCTTTCACCGCATTGCTGCCGTGGTCATGGTTGGCTGGGCTGCCCTCTATTTCGTAACGAGTCCAAGGAGCGCCCTGAGCGGGGTGAGGGAGGCTTTCAAATGGGGGCGAGATGACATAGGATGGATGCAGGCAGCACCTTCCTACTATATGCTGGGTGGAGAGGATACGATGCCGCCCCAGGGCCACATGAATACTGGGCAGAAACTCTGGTGGTTGACTGTCCTTGGCGCAGGGGCGTTAATGATTCTTACCGGGGCGTTGATGTGGTTCTTCAAAGACATCATCCCCGGCAGCGCCTTCATGTGGAGTGCCTTTTTCCATGACGTTGGCTTTATTGCCTTGTTGACTTTCGGGTTGGTTCATGTCTATCTTTCTGTTTTCCACCCCAGGATGCGAGGGATATTCTGGTCGATGTGGGGAGGGAAGATCTCTACCAAATACGCTGAGTCGCATCACAAAAAGTGGTACGATAAGGTGTCAAAGGGGGAGGGTTCCTAAACATATTGATATGTGGGTTGGTTGGTGATGGGTAGAGATACCGACAAGCGAGTGCTTGAGACGTTGGACCAATGGCACAAGGACTCTCTACCTGGCCCGATCGAACTGTATGCCCGGCTGATGCGTATTCAGGCCGAGGCCAAATCAACCATATCCTTCGATAGACCTCACTTACCTGCAGAGGCGATATCAGAGCGGTTGCGCCGCGGCACGCCCGTGCTGGCCTTCGATGAACTGCAACTTGACTGGGGAAAGATAGATAGCCTTTTTACTGAGGCTCTCTCAGTTATAAACGAGTATTTCTCCTTGGGCCCCTCGCCAGGCACTATGCCTTTGCAGGAGATGGCCAGAGCATGGTACGAAGGTGAACCGATGTCAGATGGGGATGAGGAGGAACCTCTGCTTGTTGCCCTCCACACCGCTTTGAAGCCCTTCTTGGCCGCGCAGGCAGAGGCATTGCTGCCTTATGTTGACCAGAGCCTGTGGCGGCGGGGGTATTGCCCCATATGCGGCAGCGCGCCAAATCTAGCCGTTCTAAGGGGAGAGGGGGGTGCTAGATGGCTGGTTTGTGCCCGCTGCGATGCCGAGTGGCGCTTTCAGCGATTGCAGTGTCCCTTCTGCGGGACCAAAGAGCAGAGGAGTCTGGGCTATTTCCCCGATGCTCAGGGTCTGTATCGCCTCTATGTCTGTGAAGAATGCAAGGGCTACATCAAGGGCATTGATTTGCGTCATTCACAATCCGAGGTATTGATTCCTTTGGAATGGATAAGTACACTAGACCTGGATAGACAAGCTTGCGAGTTGGGGTACAAGGCTGGAGAATTGACCACAACGAGTAATAGCGAAGAGGCCCTCTAGAGGGTCTGGAGGAGGGGAGTATGCCACACTTGGGACCATGGGAAATCGTTGCCATAGTGGCAGTTGTCTTGATCATCTTTGGTGTGGGGAGGCTGCCCAATGCACTGGGCGCTCTCGGCAAGGGTGTTCGCAGCTTCCGCAGGGCATCGGCGGGTGAGGATGTGGACACAGACTTGTCCAAGAAAGAAAAAGATACAGCCGGCGAGAAAGATAAAGACGACGAACAGAAAAGTTAGCCCTTTGCTTGTCCCCTTATCATTTATTTGCAGTTGAGAGGAGACGGCGTTCTGTCCCCATAAGGATTGGCTGAGGGGGTGGTGATGGATGGGTTCTTAGGTATAGGTTTCTGGGAAGTCCTTTTAATACTTGTTGTCATCTTGGCGCTATTGGGACCGAGAAGGCTACCCGAGATTGCGGCAAGGATGGGAACATTATATCGTAGCCTGAGGAGAGCCTCCTTTGACCTGACATCCACACTGGCTAAGGAAGTGGAGGGTACTCCTTACAACAAAGATGATAACCCGCTGGATTCCCTTAAGAAGGCGGCTTCTGACCTCAAATCGTCGCTAACGAAGGAAACAGAGAGCACTCCTCACAATGAAGATGAGAGTCCCGAGGAGGAGGGCAGAGAGCTGAACCGCCAGTCATAGCACGGTTGCTGGTTGGGGGGGTGTCGTATAGCCGATGGGAGAGGAGAAGAAGCTTACCGTCTTAGGTCACCTGCAAGAGTTACGGGGACGCCTGATCACGAGTTTGATTGTTGTCGCCGTATGTATCGGTATTTGTTTCCCCTTCGCACGCTATATCTTCGATTTCTTAACAAACCCGGTCTCCGGCATTGACCTGTACTACACCACTGTAACCGGGTTGCTGGGGAGTTATATGAGGGTCTGTCTCTACGGCGGCCTCGCCCTGTCAATGCCTTTCCTTACCTATCAGTTTGTAATGTTCATCAGACCAGCGCTCACTCGTAGAGAGAAAGGATATCTCTACACGCTATTGCCTGCGGTCATCGTTCTTTTTGCAAGTGGGGTCGTCTTTTGCTACTATATACTCTTGCCCCCAGCGCTCAGGTTCCTGTACTACCAGTTTCCCGGCTTTGTCGGCGGCGATATACTGCCATGGTGGACAGTCGGTGATTATGTCTCCGTCGTCACCAGACTTCTCTTCTGGCTCGGGGTGGTGTTCGAGATCCCGCTGGTGATGTTCTTCCTGAGCAAGATCGGCGTGGTTTCACCTCAATGGATCGCCAGGAAGTGGAAGTACGCTTTTGTCATGGCTTTCATTCTCGGCGCTATCATTACCCCCACCTTCGACCCCGTCAATCAGAGCCTCGTTGCTGCTCCGATCGTCGTCTTGTATGGGCTGGGCTACTTGCTGGCAAGGCTGGCGCGGGTAAAAAGAGTGCCCATCTTTTCCCCGAGGGCGAAAGCTGAAGTAGAATAAGACGAGCGCTTTCCATGTGTTTGATATTGGAGTATTTGGCGTGGCGAAACCGAGGCAGCCACCATTGTCTTTCAATCACCGCTCAAGATGCATCTGACATGGAACGATGTCCTCACTCGGTCCACCAGATTCTCACCCGCATGTGTCTCTGCTAGGCGAGTTGTCGCACCGGAGCTGTCCACAGTGAAGAGTCGGCTACAAAGAGGCTGGGCACCCATTTATCCTATGTCACTGAGGCTCCATCCACATCCCCAACTGTATAATATGTACCATGAAATTACATTTTGAATGCCTGCATGCACTTGATTTACGACGAAACATGTGTTATATTACGGCGGAAAAGGAGGGGATGCTTGCTAGGGAACTTCGGTTATATTGGAATTTTCCTTATAGCTGCTATCGGTTTCGCTGCCACAACGATTCTTCTTCCCGTAACCCTCAGGTTCCTAGGCATTGTCCCCAAGAAGCCCAACCCCACAAAATATACCACCTATGAGTGCGGTATGGAAACGGTGGGCAAGTCCCAGGTTCAATTCAACTTCCGTTACTATTTCTTTGCCCTGCTCTTCGTTGTATTTGATATACAGGTGGTTTTTTTCTATCCGTGGGCCGTGCACTTCAAACAACTCAGGGTCTTCGGACTTGTGGAGATGCTTGCCTTCGTCCTGATCGTGGTCGTTGGCTTTGTCTATGCCTGGAGGAAGGGGGTTCTACAATGGAAATAGAGAAGCCCTATTCGCTCAGCGACTACGATAAGAATGAGGCCGAGCAAATCGAGGCGCTCATGGCGGCAGCAAAAGAGCCCTATCCCGATCCGGTAGCGTGGCTCGAAGAGGAAATTGAGCGCAATGTCCTGCTTACGACTACCGAGCATCTCATAAACTTGGGGAAGCGCTTCTCCGTGTGGCCCAACACCTTCTTCCCGGCATGCTGCGCCTTCGAGGTTATATCCGCTGCGGCATCACGCTTTGACTTCTCCCGTTTCGGTATGGAGGTTCTGCGGCCGTCGCCGCGGCAGGCCGACTTGATGCTTGTTGCCGGCACGGTTACCTGGAAGCTGGCCCCCGCTTTGAGGCGAATCTATGACCAGATGCCAGAGCCAAAGTGGGTTATGGCCATGGGAGCGTGTGCCATCAGCGGCGGTGCCTTCCGCGGTTCATATAGCGTGGTGCCCGGGATAAACCACATAGTCCCGGTGGATGTATACGTTCCGGGGTGCCCACCGCGCCCAGAGGGTCTGATCCACGGGTTCATGACTTTGCATCGCAAGGTCGCCAAGGACAAACTTCTGAAGAAAGATTAGAATGACTGAGCCGCTTTCCAGTTCCAAGGTGGCGCAACAAATAGGGGAGCAACTCCCCGATGCAGTGACCGGTTCCGACGAGAGCACCGTTTTCGTCCGCAGCGAATCGCTTCTGGATGTGGCGCGTTTTCTCAAACAGAACCTCGATTTCGATTATCTCCTTAGCATTACCGCTGTCGATTTCCTCGACCATTTCGACGTGATTTACCATCTGCGCTCTATAGAGAACAACTACAGTGTGGTGCTGAGGACGAGGTGTGACAATCGCGGAAGCCCCCGTGTGCCGTCAGTGGTCAGCCTTTGGCAGGGAGCCGATTTCCAGGAGCGTGAGATCTATGACCTCATGGGCATCTACTTTGAGGGGCACCCCAATATGAAGCGCATCGTTCTCTGGGAGG
>DAOUVR010000135.1 GCA_030667555.1 Dehalococcoidia bacterium | reverse complement strand
GCGAGGCTTGTCCCGAACGAAGTGAGGGAACTCGACGAAGCAATCTCAGGGAGAGAACAACCGAATTTTATTCTGAGGGGCCCTGAGTGAAACGAGGGGGCCCGAAGAATCTCCCAACCCCTAGGTCCTTCACCCTCACCATAGCCCTCTCCCTTCAAGGGAGAGGGAACGAGATTCTTCCCCTTCACGGAGCCTGTCCTGAGTTTATCGAAGGGTTCAGGGTCAGAATGACAATGGGGAGGTGGCTTGCAATGAGGGACGAAAGTGCCTCAGGCCGAGGGCTCGGCGTCGGCCGCCAGCACTGACTTCAACGCTGTGATGGCAACTTCAAGCTGACTGTCGTCTGGCTTGCGGGTGGTCATCCGCTGAAGGACAAGGCCAGGGATGATAGCAAGGTGCACCAGCCTGTTCTTGATATGATCGGCACTGAATTTCATCATCTCGTAGCTGAACGCGCCAATTATTGGAAGGATAGCCAGCCGCTCGAGGAAGCGCAGCCACATCGGCGGTCGCCCGAGGAAGGCATGAGCGATTACGGCGATGACCAGCACCATGAGAATAAACCCCGTCCCGCACCGGGCATGGGCGGTTCCGTACCCTCGGACTTTATCTACCTCCAGCTCTTCCCCTGCTTCATAGGCGTTGATTGTGGCGTGCTCCGCCCCATGGTAGGCGAAGACACGGCGAATATCGGGCATCAGCGATACCAAATTAAGGTAGACGATGAAGACGACGAGGCGAATAACGCCATCGGCGACGTTGCTTACCGTAGCGGTAATATACGGGTCGAGAAAGTGGACGATCAGCAGCGGCAACGCCACGAATAATCCCACCGCCAGGATAAAGCCGAAAGCCATGGTGCTCCAGAGTATTGCCGGGTGGAGCTTCTGGTCTTCCTCATCTATAGCCACCGAGGCTGAGTATGAGAGGGAGCGCATCCCCAGGATAAGTGTCTCCAGAAGGACTATGGGCCCGCGCAGCAACGGGATATCTCGAATCCGCCCGGTGGCCCACTTCGCCACGGGCTCGTTGCGCACCACTATCTCGCCGTCGCGGCGGCGAACGGCGACCGCCGCGCTGTTGCGGCCGCGCATCATCACCCCCTCAAGCACCGCCTGCCCCCCGTAGTGTAATCTCTTGCTCAATCTCTCACCTAAATGAGAGGGGCGAGACTTTCTCGCCCCTGCTGCCTTCCAGCATTTGTCCTGACTAGTCTTTGATATTGTAGCGTCTCTTGAAGCGCTCCACTCTTCCTGCGGTGTCCACAATGCGGCGTTCACCGGTAAAGAATGGGTGGCACTTGCTGCACAGCTCAACCTTCAAAGCCGGCTTGGTGGAGCCGAGTGTAAAGGTGTTGCCGCAGGAGCAGGTCACCGTTGCATCCGCGTAAAACTCAGGATGGATGTTCTTCTTCATCTCACTCTCATGGGATCAGCTCACCCTCATAGCCATCATAGATTTGCGGCTCTGATTCGGGTTCCTCCGCCGTCACCAGCGGATAGGCATAGGCCAGTGCCTCTTCCATTGACACTCCATCCGCAGGCACATCTGTCTCCGCTTTCGCTTGGAGAATGCCCTCGTCGATGAAGTAGTATCCGAAGAGTGTGTTGCCCAGGAGCAGATAATCCCATGCAGACTGATCTGCTCTACATGCTGAAACGACGACTCTGCCTGAGGCTTGAAGGTCTACATCAGGGTCATCAAACATGCCACCTGAGTAGCATGAGCCAAAAATAAGGGCAAACTTTTGTGTCTCAAAGTTCGAGAACATCTCTCTCAAATGACCATCTGGCAAGCCATACATATCATGGCTAACTATCATTTCATCATAGACATCAACCTCAGCGTCAGAATCCCAACCTTCACTGTCAGCATCCCGATACCCGTGACCGCTGAAGAAGAACACAACCGTGGAGTTTTCATCCTCGTTAAATGCGAGCCAATCTATCGCATCAAGGATGGCGCTAGCGGTTGCTTTTCTATTCAGCAGAATCTTGATGTTGTCATCAGCGAAGCCATAGTCGTTGATCAGGGCTTCTTTCATCTCCTTGGCATCTTCATCTGGGTGCCAGAGATCGTTTTGCCTGCCTTGATAATCGGCGATGCCAATCACCACCGCCCACTTGTTTGCAGCTGGCTCTGGAGGAGGCTTTTTGTCCTGGCCTGGTGGCGTCCAGTCTGGGCCATGTGGGTTGCCCATCAGTGACGATGGCCCTCCAGCCGAAAGCTCACCAGGCAACTGCATGACCGGCAAGTCATTTGGGGTTGTCTTTCCTGGATTCCCCAGAGGCTGAACCGCTGAAGCAGTGGGCGCTGTGAACGCCAGTGCTAGGGCTAGCACCAGTACTATCACCACTATTTTTCTTACCATAATCGTTCCTCCCTCATTCTTGACTGTTATTTTACGAGCTGTAGACGCTTGCCTTCTTTCTTTCTTTGGTTGCATGCTCGAACTTGACCTTGCCGTCGATGAGGGCGAAGAGGGTATGGTCCCGCCCCATGCCCACATTGCTGCCCGGGCGAATCCTGGTGCCTCTCTGGCGAACGATGATATTGCCCGCACGCACCTGTTCACCGCCGTAGTGCTTCACCCCCAGCCGTTTCGACTGGCTGTCTCGCCCCAGATTTGTACTGCCGCCACCCTTTTTGTGCGCCATTTCTTGTCCTCTTCCTCTGTATAAGATTATATGTTGCTAGGAACTGAGCAGATTACCCTAGTTGTCCACTGTACGCCAGTCTTAAGGGCGCCATATACATCGTTGCGCTCAAGGCTAGTCCCAGCAGTATCAAGCATCCTATAACCGCTGCCGCAGTTGCCCTCCCTTTTTTCATGCCTGCCTCCTGGATCTGGGACCTTTCGATTATCCCGCCATAGACTGAAAATATGGCAAAAGCGCCTGCTACAGACCAGAGGGCTAGTGAAATGGTGCCCAACGGCGACCACCAGAAATGACACATACATGTCACTATTGCGACCACACTGGATAAATACACCGCCACATCCCACCATCCGAAACCCTGCGTTTTTTTCTCTTCCATTTTTATTCCTCCCTTAGCATACTATCTCTTTAATAGCCAGCTTGGTATGTATCTGGCGGTGTCCTTTCTTCCTGCGGTAGCGCACCTTCGGCTTGTATTTGAAGACGATGATCTTTTTCTGCTTATTCTCGCCGAGGACCTCAGCGACGACCTTGGCTCCTTCAACCGTAGGCTCGCCTACCCTTATCCCATCATCACCGGAAACAAGCAATACCTGGTCAAGCTCGATTGTGCTTCCTTCCTCTGCCGAAAGGCGCTCCACCTCCACGGTGTCCCCCGGGGAGACCTTATATTGCTTTCCTCCAGTTCGAACTATGGCGTAAATCGCGTTACCTCCGTTGTTGCCTTCTTGGCGTTCAAACTTAGATTTTAACAGCCTGCCTCAATCCTGTCAATGGGAGGTGCGCCGCCAGTAGAATAGCGGAGTGTCACCCCTTACCTGTTATACTGGACGATGCCTGCTGTAACCTGTAGCGCAGGGGCGTTCAGCTGACCGCCCCTACATTGATCTGGACAAGCCTCGCAATGACAGCATAGACATATATCATTCTGACCCTGAACCCTTCACTTACTGTCATTGCGAGCGGAGCGAAGCAATCTCATACCCTCTCCCTCGAAGGGAGAGGGGAAGCGCCTGCCCTGTCCTTCTGCGGAAGGATGTCGAAGGGCCGTTCATGGTTCGACAAGCCTGTC
>DAOUVR010000170.1 GCA_030667555.1 Dehalococcoidia bacterium | reverse complement strand
GCCACCACTTTCAGCAGCAGCATAGCCCGGGATGACCAATTTGCGATGTTTGACCTTGTCCTCAATCCCGGATTTCTTGACGAAGGGACCAATAGCGTCAGCAACGAATTTCCCCGCTGCCCATGCCGTCATCACCGAGAGGCCCTCAGTGTCTTTAACCAGAAGAAAACTGGGAACCTTACTGTTTTCCATCTCACCAGATACAATGAAGTAGGTAAGCGAGAAGTTGCTGGTGATAAGCACCGGTGAGTTCTCATCGGGGTTATTGATCTCGTAGATTCCTTCGGTGGTAGCCAGCGGTCGCTGCGGATCGGTGTAGATATTTAACCTTTCCACGAGTAGAGGGAACAGGCTTTCCCCCTGGAAGTCGGACAACACTATAATCCCGGCATATTTGGCCACGAAAACAGATGCGATCACCGCTTCCTTCATCGGGTCATCAGTCATCTCGCACGGGAACACAATTGTCGGGAAGCCCAGCGGACGAAACTGCTTAGTCAAGGGGGCACTCCTTATGATTATCTGGTCCTCAAACGCCTTACGCAGAGTTCTTGACCCCGAATCGAGAACCATATCATTTACCCCAGCCTCGGTTAGTTTAGTAGTTAGTTCAACAAGTTTCTCCAGGTCAGCGGCTTTAACCGCTATAGGGCATGAACTCTCCTTGGCCAAACCAGCCACGCGTTCCGCGTTTTCTTCAGTCGCAGCGTAGAGCAGCGGTTTCCTGTCGGCGCATGCCTTTAAGCCCGCAGCCAGGATGTCAGGATTATCGCTCATCAGGATAATGCTGCAGTCACTCCCCTGCTTGACTTTATCAGCCAGGGCGGCGAATTTGTCAGCATCCCCCGATTCACACTTTATCGCCACCAGTTCAGGACGAAGGATTAGCCCTACCCTTTCATATTCGAGGCGGAACCTTTCCAGTCGAGCGTTGACCTCGGCTTCGTCCATAGTATCGCTAATAAGAATGGCAAAGCCGGGAGGGTTATCGAACCTCTTCTCGTGACGAAACATAACCGTCTCGCCGCCGACCTTCAGCGCCCTGTCACCAACACCAATAGTAACCGGTCTAATAGGAGGCGCTGATGCTACCTCCAATTGAGCTTTTGCCTCGTCGGAGACGTAGGGGCAGAGCGAAAGCTCCGCCTTGCCCGCAGCCAGTTTCATAGCGAAAGCAAGACAGGTAGGGTCCCCACACTCCTTACAGTTCGTCTTGGGGAGTAACTTGAATATCTGTATCCCGGTAAGCGCCATTTTACCAACTCCTTTCCTTGTAGCGCGAGGCTTTAGCCTCGCCCGAAGCAAACCTAAGGGGTCGCACTACAGATCCTAGCCCAGTATCGGGTCCATCTTAAGAGCAGGATGCCCCTTCTCCTCCAGGAAGGGGAGAATCTCTTCCTCAGTAGTGCCTATCGTCTCATCAGCGATCATATCAAGCAAGTTAGGAACACCCAGCTCCTCACCCCTGACTTTGATTCGCTCGCCAATCTCCTCCTTTAGACTGGTAGGCATCCAGACCATTCTTAATAGGCTACCCTCAGCTCTAATGAACTTTCTCTGGGTGGTATTGTACTTGCCATGACCAACGAAGCCCGGGGTGCTTAATCCACCACCGATAGTCCCAGCCAGGGTGGTGAACTTCATCCCGCAAGGGGTCTCTCCAGTGTATTCCCGGTTCACTGTCATCACTCCATTACACAGGGGAACGACAGCAGCAATACACTCACAACAGCCACAGGTGGTCATGGGGTCGTTTACTATACTGTAGAAGTTGTAGTGGTCTATGGTCCCCCGAGAAGTCTTGAACACAAACTCGTTTACCCCTTTCCACTGCCCCAGCGTAGTATCAACAACTTCACCCTTCTCCACCGGCTGGTTGGGACCAGTCGGATTGATCTCGAAAGCGGCCTTGCAGTCCATCCAGTTATACGAACCGCAAAGGCCAGTCCTCTCCGGGCTGATTACACAAACATGGCTCGGTGCAAAAGACTGACACAGAGTACACGAGTAATATATCTCGATGGTTTCATCAGTCATCCCCTCAATTCGAGCGTCCCTAGCGTGGTGTACTTCCCTTGCTCCTGCTATAAGCTCCTTTACTTTGTCTTCCTCGGTATAGAGTTTTACCTGCATCTTATCGAATATTCGACCAAAATCCTCATGCAGCTTTGCGTGCAGGATGGTGCCAATGTGCTGCATTGTGAAACCTTTCTCTTTGGCCGTCTTGCTGATTCGCAGCCAACCAATATCCCTCTGCCCCTGGTGCCACACCCCCTGAGCATAGTTCACCAGGTGGTGAATCTGGCGCTCCAGAATAGGTTCGTAGTCATCCTGCATCTCTCTACCAGCCACTTCAACGATTATCGCCAATGGTTGCGCACTTCCCTCAGCCATGCTATCTATGTCGGGACCAATCACCTCGACCTTGCCGTCGTCCACCTCGTCCATGTGCTTTGTGGTCACATACTCGAGCATAGGCGTTCTGCCACCACCGAATTCTGCGAAGAACTCCTCCTTGCGGATCCTTTCGCCCTCGAAGGCAGCGCCAAAGGCTACCGGGATCGGCACTTCAGCCACGGTAACCTTCAGTCCTCTTACCTGTATTGCCTTAGACACTATCTTGTCGTGGGGAACATCGGAGACAACATGCTCGTAGGTGCAAACACCGGTAGGCAGAATCTCAGGTATCGGGGTATCGGCAATTATGGGGAAGCCATAATTGACGCAACCCAGCGCGTTGGCATACCACTCATCGGTAACATAGCCCAGGGGTATAGCAAAGGCAAAGATGCGGTCTTTGTTATAGATAAGGACTTTTCTGAAATCGCCAGGTGCAATGCCGCCAAAGGTAAGGGCGGCCCTGGTGGCGAAGCCAGCGGCAAATACAGCGGCGCTAATATCAGGACCGAAGGAGACCAACCGAGTTGGCCATCCAACGTGCACCCCCGCTT
>DAOUVR010000182.1 GCA_030667555.1 Dehalococcoidia bacterium | reverse complement strand
GTGCGGATAGTGTTGTGTGAGAAAACGGAGGTGAAACGTCGATTGAACAGAATAGCGAAGTTTTCAATATCCGTGAGGAGGTTCCTTGTTCAATTCATACTTTCAGCTTTAATCCTCGCGCCCGTTTTCAGTATGGTACAATCTGAACAGGAGGCTGATTATGGAACAACCGCAGGATATTCAAGATTTGAAGAGACAGATTGTTGTACAGATAGCCGATTTGTCTAGGCTACTTGGAATGATGCCGAATGACGACAGTACAGTTATCGATGCTAGAAACGCATTCCTTAAATTGTCAATTCTAGTCGACCAGGCATTAGACCTGAAGTTACAGTAGGTCGGGCATGGTCAGCGATTGAGAGCCCTACATATTTCTCTTCCCTCTTCCTTTTCATGCCTTAAGATTTAGCCTTGATATGCCCAAGCGCTTACCTTGAGAGTTTACCCCAGAGCCAATCCAGTCTTAGTCCTTTCACTCCCATACATCGCTGATCAGTTTCAGCCTGAATTATGAAAGCAGCTACCGTATTGCTGTCAACCTCTATACTTACCAATACATCTGTCACAAATTGCTGCACAGCTTTAAAAATTGACATAAGTCCACATCGTTTAGCTCCCCATGGTGCCAGTCGCATGTGGGGTGTCTTGGTTCAAACCGAGTGCTTTGCCGGTTCCTCTCAATACGGTGGTTTCAACTCCAGAATCTTCGGTCCAAGCCTATTGCCACCTGACTACGATGGACTCCCGCTGGAAGAGGCTGGTGGCAACGCGTAGTACGAGGAGGTCTACTATAAATATTACCAACGCCAGTACCAGGGTCAGAAGAGGGGTGAACCACACCAATCCGATGATTTGTACTCCAATTAACGCCAGGATTGGAAAAACAATGAATACTACTATATTCTGGGCGCTTTTGGCGTCTTTAGCTCGAGCGGAGCCGATGATTCCCAGCAAGAAACTCAGCAGTGCTACCCCTGGGGTAAGAAGAAACAGAGAGAGAAACCAGGAAGGTGTGAGCACAAGGTAGAGCAAATGCCCCCATCCCAAGCCCACCATACAGAGCAGGAAGATTCCTGCACATACCCAGGTGATGAAGAGTGCCGGCAAGGCACCGGAAAGGGCCTTCCCCAGCAGAAGCTCCCAAGTTCTCACTGGCGTCGCCAGAAGGGGCTCCAGGCTCCGGGACATCTTCTCTTCTAAGATGCTGAATGTGGCAAAGCTTATAGCGATCATCGTCGGGATGAGCAGTAGATACAGGTTGAACTGGCTGAGTAGCAGAACCTGGAACTGCTCCATGATAGGAAGTCCTGAAACTGAGGGGAGGGCATCCCTGAGCTTCTCCAGGCTGGCTGCAAAAAATGCGTTTATTGTGATGCCCTCGCCGCCAAAGTGGACAATGAGCCAGATGACAAGAACGGCCTGTCCCACAATCAGGAGAGGCAGCAAAGTAACGAACAGGGCACTGTTGAGATCGCCGAGCATCACCTCCCATTCTTTTCTCAGAATATTCTGAATGCGCTTACGAACCATAATTTCCCTCTTCCTTGATCAGGTTAAAGTAGACCTCCTCCAGGGAGTGGCGCTCCTCAGACACGTCCATTACTCTTCCCCCGGCATCGACTATGCACTTCACCAGCTCGGGACGGTTCTTCTCTGGATCGGCAAGCTCGACGGTGAGTCGATTGCTATCCTGGCTTACCTTTTGCACGAAGGCCAGTTTTTTGACCGCGTCCAGCATCGGGCTTCCTACGGTCTCAAGCCGAACCGTCACCTCGCGGCGGAAGAGGCGTCGGCGGAGCCTCTCGGGCGTGTCCAAAGCTAGGAGCCGGGTACGAATAACCGCAATGCGCTGGCAAAGCAGTTCTGCCTCCGCGAGGTTGTGGGTGGAGAGGAAAATGGTGCGACCCTCTACACCCAGCGCCTTGATCATGTCCCTTACTTCTCGCGCTACCTCGGGGTCCAGCCCTGCCGTAGGCTCATCCAGGAAGAGAACCTTGGGCTCGTGCAGCAGAGCCCTGGCGAGTGCGAGCCTCTTCCTCATTCCTTTGGAGAAGGTGCCTACTCTGTCTTGTCTTCTTTCCCAGAGTCCCATGAGCCTGAGATACTTCTCCACCTGAGTGTCAATCTCTATGCCGGAGTAGAATCCAGCGAAATATTCGAGGTTCCTCTGGGCGCTGAGGCGGTAGTAGAATCCTGGGGACTCGGTGAGGAGCCCGACGACCTCATGAAGGCGCTCAGGCTCTTGGTCGGGGCGCAGCCCGGCCACCTGAGCATGACCTGACGTTGGGACGATAATGCCAGCAAGCATGCGGATGGTGGTAGTCTTCCCCGCCCCGTTGGGGCCAAGGAAACCTAACACCTCCCCCTCCTCCACTGTAAGGTTTAGGTCTCCCACCGCTGTGTTGTCGTCAAAATTCTTCGTCAGCCCGTAGGCCTCTATCATCGCCATCCCTGGTCTCCTGGTTCAGGTCGTCGGATTCGGCAGACACGGTGAACTTACTTAAACGAAAGTGACGTGGCTCCCCTACCGGTTAGAGCTGAAGCTGTTGCCAAATCCGCTTTCGCCTGCTCAATAATAGCATCGACTGTGGCAGCTATCAACTGCGC
>DAOUVR010000039.1 GCA_030667555.1 Dehalococcoidia bacterium | reverse complement strand
GCAGATTCAGTTCTATCTTGCCCTGGCGGCTAACTAATCGGCTGTTAGCCCCAGGTTCAGCCCGCTATGTCATATCCACCCTGTACGACTTGTCTTACTAAGCTTTCTGTGGTGCTTTCTCTCTCAGCTCGTGTACTCTATCGTAGAATATATTCTTGTGGAACTGGTCGTAGTTGTAGTAGCCGCGGGCTACGTCCATCCTTCCGAGTTGGGCTCCGCCTTCCCAGAGTTGAATGATCTTGACATCTCGCAGGTACTTCTCAACGTGGTGATCGGTCACATAACCATAGGAGCCCATGAGCTCCATTGCCCTGTTGGTCACGTTGACCGCCATGTCGCAGCAGAAGACCTTGGCGATGGACGTCCGGGAGAGGTTATGAACGGAACACTTGGGACCGTAGACATCGGGGTGGTCATACATGTAGGCAGCATTGACGTAGCAGTCCCTGCCGATCTGAATTCCGATGGCCATGTCTGCCAGCATGTTAGCGGCGATGGTGTGCTGCCGGATCGGCTTGCCGGCGGCGAGCCTGTCCTGGGTGAACTTCAGCACCTCATCGAAGGCGCCCTGAGCTGGTCCTACCGCCCATCCCGCGCTGAAGGCACGGGCGTAGATGAGGTTGTCGTGGAGCAGCTCGGCATCCTTGCCCGGTCCGGCGGCGCGGTAGTCCTTGGGTACGCGCACGTTGTCGAACCAGAACCCGCCCTCTCTACTGGAGCGGAACCCCATCTTGTCCTCGAACCCACCGAAGGTGAACCCCTCGATTGGCACCGGCACGTAGATCAGGGCGATCCCCTCGTCACCCAGGTCAGGGTCTGTCTGGCAGATAACGCAGTAGAGCGAAGCGATGCCGGAGTTGGTGGGCCACATCTTGGCGCCATTTATCACCCATTCATCACCATCGAGCCTTGCCGTGGTGGCGATGCCCCTGCCATGCATGTCGATGTTCTCGATATTGCAGCCCCCTTCAGGCTCGGTCATGGCAAAGCAGCCTACGTACATCTCCTCGCCGGTGAGTTTCGCGGAGAAGTCGTCGAGTATTCTCGTGTTGTACCCCTCATTGAACCCCGCTATCGCCGGTCTCATGGCCCAGCCGGCGCCACCCGACGCACATGCGAGCCCGGCATCACCCCGGGCAAGCTCCTCGAGGAAAACGCAGGCGGACAGCAGTGACTGAACGCCCATTCCCCCGTATTCAGGGGGCAACATGCCTCTGGCTCCCGCCCCAAGAGCCCTGAGCTTACCCTGAAGCTCCTGCACCAGTTTGAAGTCGGCGCGAGAGTCAGCGTCGATGAGGTGGCGAACCGGCATGATCTCCCGGTCGACGAAGTCGCGCATTACCTGTATAAACATCACATCAGTTTCACTAATCAACTCTTTCATGAAGCGGTTTTCTTTTTTTTCGGCAATCGCTTTTTCCATTTCCTTACCTCCTTTTTTTGCCTGATTGTAATTGAGCCTGCTTGAGACCCTTGCCTTTCATGAGCACCACCTCGCTCGGCATAAAGCTTGGCTGCGGAATTAGAAACAAGTCCTCTTCATGCTCTCTCTATTTATACAGTTGGTCTGCGGCGTCCTTCAACCCCAGTTCCTCAAGCTTGGCCCGAGTGGGCCATCCAGCTTCAACGTCCCATCCGCACTCGGTGTAGTACTCATCAAGCATGGCATCGAAGTCCTCTACCCGGGCACCGTCCGTCGGACCTCCCTTTACCGGTTCGGTGAGAATCCTTTCTGGCATGGTATCATCTTTCCTGCCAATGCCCTCTCTGGCATTGAATGCCCTTGCCAGATTGATAGTCCTTTCACCAACCTTGAGTCCTTCCTTCATGCTGACGTCACGTCCAGTTAAACATTTATATCCTTCCAAGCAATCAGAACAACTAAACCCTCCCATCCACCAGAGAATGACGCAGCCTCCCATGGTGTTCAGAATTCCTGGGACCGCCTCTTTAAAAGGCTTGAACCACTTTGCGATACCTTTCTCTTCCAGCGGATCGGGCTTTTCCGTAAGCCCGGTAACATCTGACTGAAGATAGTTGCCGTAAGTAACGGCGTAGGTCCAATTCTTATTCACGCTCCCGCCTCTCTCCTGAGTAGCGGTGCCAAGCAGAAGAGCCTTGTCAGCTCTGAACTCCTCAGCTTCCAGTGGCGAGCCTTTGGAGTGCATGACGTATTTCTCCGTTCCTTTACCCACTTTTTCAGCCGCTATCTTTGGCCCCTCAGCCAATATGTCCCCGAAGCCTTCACGGGCAAAAATGGCATCCAGTAGCCTGAGGCAGGACTCGCCATCACCAAATTTTACCTCCAGTCCTCCGCAATCCTTAGGGGTGAGGATACCCCGCTCCTGGCATTCGGCAAGCCATCCTGCCCACTCGGCACTGCCATTGATATCAACGCCATTTTGAGCACAGCGGTAGAAAATCTCGCAGAGCACGTCCAGGTCATCTATTAGCAAGTTATAGCCCCAGGACCAAACTGCCTCGACTTTTGCATCAACCTTGTGACCTTGATAGGGACCTTTCTTTGGCGACAGAACCTTTCCGCTTTTTACAGGGCAACTCCAGCAATAATAGTCTTCACCGGTATAGAGCTGGTCCCTTATTGGGTCCCAGTATAGATTTGCCCACCGTTCCCAATCAGCCTGCTGAAAGTGACGCGATGGGATGCCCATAGTCATGGCGTAAGGCGCGCTGAGGAAATGGATTTGGCTGTCCAGTACCATAGCTCCTACGCCCTGTTTACAATTCTGAAAAACTTTCGTGCCCACATCCTTCAGGTGTGCCGGGTCGTGAGCAGGGATGCTACCTCTGCCCCGCACGACGATTGCCTTGAGGTTCTTCGACCCCGCCACCGCTCCATTACCCCCCTTACCAAAGGCACGATTATATCCCGCGGTCATACACGCCAGCCGGTTCAAGTTCTCCCCTGGCGGGCCAATACGAATGATTTCGATGTTGGTATCGCCTATCTCATCTTCCAGTAATGTGTCTGTCTCCCCTCCCAGCTTTCCCCACAGATGCGTGGCGTCCCTGATCTCCACATCCTCATTATCTATGAAGATGTAAACCGGCTTGTCCGCTTTTCCTTCAACAACTAGCACATCATAGCCGGCAAACTTGAGATGTGGAGCAAAGGACCCCCCCATACCATTCTGCCCGTAGCCTCCCGTAAGCGGTGATTTATAGTTCAGGATGGTTCGCGAGCCGGGAGGGAATACCGAGCCACTGAAGGCAGTGGTTGATAGTATTAATACATTCTCAGGGGACAGAGGGTCTATCCCCGGCTTCACTCTTTCCCATAGCAACCGAGTACCAAAACCTTCGCCACCGATGTAGTCCCGCACCAGATCGTCTCTGAGTGGCTCCTTGGTCACCTTTCCGTTGCTTAAATTAACCGTTAGTATTGTGCCCGCATATCCATCCATTTTCGCCTCTTTTCCGTGTTTTGGTTTTGAGGGTGTTTGGAGAGCCTCACCTTCCAATTTTCGTAGTTGCCTGATCAATACACTATTGACAATATAAGACGCTGCCCAATAAATTGGGCAACTACATTCTCAAACAGCCGCACGTCTAGATATCCAGACTTGAGCTGATTGGTACCAATCTATCCAGTTTCCAGTCTACCAAGAAAAGGAGAGCAAAGCGCTTCTCATGAACTTGCGCTCTTGCTCTCACTCGGTTTGAACCCCATCCGCCTCATGATAAACTTGTCGTTAATGAACTTGAATATATCCTTTAAGTTCTTCAGGGAGAAGCGCACCACGGCAATTGAGAACAAGACATGATAGAACCCCGGTATATCTTCCTTGTATATTACTATCTCAAATTGCCAGTTGACCGGTTCCTGTACGATGCCTCTAACGAATATCTTACCCTCCTCCCGCGTTACGTTACTCTTGGCGAACTCTAGAACTAGCTCTTGCTTTCCCAGTCCTTGTGACCATACTCTCATTTTTGTAGTTTCCTATAGTATTGTAAGTCACTGCTCATTTACTGCTCTCCTTCGGTTTCAGTCCCATACGCCTCAAAATGAACTTGTCGCGCACAAAGGTAAAGAAGCTGATGAAGTTGATTATGAGGTGACGCATCATAGCGAATGAAAAGACAAGATGCATGAGCCCGGGAAGGTCTCCCTTGGTGAAAGTCACCCTAGCGTTCCAGATGGTTCCACCATTTCGGAGAATGCCTTTGACTAAGACCTCATTCCCCTCCCAGACTACATCGCATTTGCCGAAGTCCAGATTTAGCGCTTGTTTTCCTAGCCCTTTTGACCATACTCTCACTTTGCCTAATCCCCCGTATTATGTAGCTTATTCTTTTCCGCCACCTCCCTAGTACCCTACCTCCAGGGCTCTCGGCCCTCAGGCTCATTCCATATACGTCTTGATGTACCGCTCCATCTCTCGCGTAGGCTTCCACCACTTGGCAACGCCCAGGTCCTCGGCTACTTTATTGGCAGCGAGGTAGCCGGGCCCGCCCAGCACCAGCCCGCCTGGGTAGGTGGACACACCACCCACGTATAGCCCCTCGATGGGTGTATCGCAGCCGGAGCAGTCTGTGTTGGGACGGAAATTGCCCAGTTGCATAGGATTATAGTCGCCGTGCTTGATAGCGCCGCGGCGCATTTGCGGGAAACGGACCTCGATATCCACCGGCGTCTCGAAAACGCTTTTAATGATGTTATCCCGCGTCATGTTGGGGGCTGCCTTCTGCCACTTGGCCAGTATCTGTTCCTCCAGTTCCTTGCCTCGCTTGTCCCAGCCGCCCTCGATTTCGTAGGGGGCATGCATCTGGAACAAGGAAACATGGTCGCCTGGTATTCGGCTGAGGAATGGGTCAAAGAAGGTCTGGCAGGTGGCATGCCCGCCAAAATTGTCTCCCAACTTGCCTGCTATAACGCTCTCCCAATGGGCCAGGAGTTGATCGGTACTCTCAATACCGAACAGAGTCATGAAGGCCTCGCTGACCCAGGGGTCATCGCAGGCATATTGCGGGCGCTCCTTGGTGGCAACGTGCAGTGTGTAGTAGCTCCACTTGTCATACTTCCAGCCCTCCACCGACTCCTTCAACGTTCCGGGCAGATTATCTCCGCCAACAAGGTCAAGAAAGGTGGAGTGGGGGTCGAGAGTGGAGATGATGGCCTTGGCTCGGATGGTGTGCCCCTCGGTGGTCTCGACGCCGATAGCACGACCGTTCTGCATGATGACTTTGCATACCTCGGCGGCATCCAAAATTATCCCCCCCGCCTTGACAATCTCCCGTATCAGGGCGCCAGCAAACTTGTGCGACCCGCCGTAGCAGTAGCACTTGTTCATGCCACGGTCGAGAAGCAAGGGGACAAAGAAACCGATTCCGCTCTCCTTGGGGTCAAGTCCCCACATGCAACTGGCATACAGCAACAGAGCACGGATTTTGTCGTTCTCAAAGGCATCGGATATGATTTCCAGCGGGCTAAGCTCAGCGAGTTCCAGCATCTCGCGGCCGATGTCGGTGCGGTTTAGAGTGACGCTCAGCTCCACCGGAGACTGCGCAGGTAGGTAGGTAAGCGGTCCGATAATGTCCTTGACGATTTCCTGCCAGGTCCGAATCAGCTTGCCGAATGCAACCGCATCCTTGAACGAATGCTTGGCGAAGGAATCCCACGTATCTGCTATCATGCGGGTCAGGAGCAGCGACGTGCCGTCCTCGAATACCATGCCTGTCTGGTAGTTGGGTTTGATCCAGACGAGGCTGTGAATGTCGAGGTCGAAGTCCTTTAGTACCGGCATGTAGTCCACCATCAGGTGGTACAGGACATGCGGATGGGTGTAGTAGCAAGGGAAGAGGATCTCCTCAGTGGCCAAGCCACCACCAGCCTCCGGCCTGCGCTCGAGGACGATGACCTTCAACCCAGCTTTAGCAAGGTAGGCTGCCGACATTAGCCCGTTGGGACCGCCTCCTATGACAGCGACGTCCCAGTCACTCTCAACGGGAAACTCATCAAAAGGGCCCCTCCCTGGCTCTGTTCTTGTCTGACCACATTGTGTCGTTGGCATCTTACACTCCTTCCATATTCGGTCTGTTTGATTATTCTCTATACTAACGAGGTACCGCCGATATCTTGCCCTCCTGCGGTATGTACCACGGCGATGGGTACCACCAGTCACCGGGCTCAACGAGGCCGTCCTCAATGAGTATGTGCATCAGGTTATATGGTATTGCCATCAGGAACAGACCACCGGGGTGGCCAGATGATTGATGGCAGAGGTAAAGCCCGTCAATGGACGGGACGCGGTAGCGAGAAAGCTCGGGCAGAGGACGGGTCTCAAACCACTGGTCAGAGCAGTGGCGGGTGGTATACCAGCCACCACCGAGTAGCCCCCAGTTGCGGTGCTCTGACTCCCAGGGTGGATTCGACCACTGCCCGATGAGGTCGTCCTCCAGGTTCTCCACCACTGTGCCCAGGGCCTTGCGCATATAGGTGTCCCACTTGTCCTTCTCTCTGTGCATGGACTCTGGGCCCTCAACCAGGTACTCCGGCGGGGGAACGATGACGTAGAAGGGAGAAAGTAGGTAGCTGTCGGGGCGCCTGACTCGCGAGTCGTCCTCCTCGTGCGGTACCATGATCCAGGGCACTTTTTCCGGTGGCATAGAGGGGAATGACTTGCGCCCATTGATATCCATTATGTGCTCGAAGTATAGCTCCCTCGAGTCGCAGGGGCCACATCCACCGAAGAAAAGGCGCTTATCTCCCTGGTCTGGGTTTTTGAACTTGGGGCGGACGAGAGGCGGCTTACTCAACAGAAAGTGGGAGACATAGATACTGGAGCCCTTGAGGCTGATGTCCCTGATCCGCTGCATGAAGCCGACATCGACGTGCTTCGGCCCGATGAGGTCTTGAAACAGGTGCTTGATCTCCACATTGGCGAGCACCGCCTTGTTGGCCCAGATCGTTTTCTCAGCGAAAGCGGAGTCATCCCTGAGGCGCACTCCGACTGCCCGTCCCTCGCGGATGATGATCTCGTCTACAGGGCAGGAGGTGCGCATTACCGCCCCATGGGCAAGGGCACAGCGTACAACGGCGTGGCCATAGGTATGCGCGCCGCCGCGAGATATACTCAACCCGGTAGCTACGGAGAAGTTCGCTGCTCCGGCGTAGGCAGGGATGCCCACACCCTGCCACTCGGGGCTGGCCCCTGAGTACCAGGCTATGATGCCCTGAGCCACCTTGTAGGACTCGGTTTCCAGATACTCGTCCATGAGGTCAAACTGGCTCATCTCGAGCAGTTCCTCGGTATACATCTCCGGCGCGTTCTGCTTGATGACCTGCATATAAGGGACATTATCTGCCGTTATCTCCACTTCAGAAGGGTGCGGCGGGCACCAGTACACGGCGCGCAGCAGGTCTTTCCAGTACGTATTGTCGGGGTGGGCGCCTTGCAGCCTCAGTGACCCATCGAGGTCCTTAAGGGTTGGTGTGACCGGTCCATCGCTAGTCCATATTAGCGCAGCCGGCGTGCCATCCGGTTGCATCTGGTGCCAGGCCATACGGAAGCCGTACTTCCATAGCTCAAGCTGCTCAAAACCGGGGGCTGCTCCGGCATACATAAAGGTCATATGCGGGTCTATACGCACCCCTGGTACGACCTCTACATTCTCACATCCTCCCAATAGCTCTGGCCTCTCCTCCAGGACGCACACGCTAAGCCCACTCTTGGCCAGATAGGCTGCTGCGGTGACGCCATTTGGGCCACCACCCACGATTACTACATCGTACCTTTCGTCTTTACTCATGTATTCCTCCTTTACAACTGCATCCCATAATGAGCCAGCGCATTATACGGAATGACTGTAAAATACAATATGGCGACAGGAACGTCAAGGCTACGTAGCACATATTGAGTGGTGTTGTATGATTCTACCGCTACTTAATTGTTCTGATGGAATATCACCCTCTCCTTTCTTAGTTCAGTATGTTCAGTTCCTTTCTTCATGTACGAGGTGTTGCCGATATCTTCCCCTCTTGCGGTATATACCACGGCGATGGGTACCACCAGTCACCAGGCTCGGCTATACCGTCCTCGATGAGGATGTGCATCAGGTTATATGGTATTGCCATGAGGAACAGACCACCGGGGTGGCCAGATGACTGATGGCAAAGGTAAAGCCCGTCAATAAACGGCACGCGGTAGCGAGAGAGCTCGGGCAGAGGGCGGTTCTCAAACCACTGGTCGGAGCAGTGGCGGGTGGTATACCAGCCACCACCGAGGAGCCCCCAGTTGCGGTGCTCGGACTCCCAGGGTGAGTTTGACCACTGCCCGATGAGGTCGTCCTCAAGGTTCTCCACTACAGTGCCCAGGGCCTTGCGCATATAGGTATCCCACTTACCCTTATCCTTGTGCATCGCATCCGGGCCGTCTACGAAGTACTCCGG
>DAOUVR010000109.1 GCA_030667555.1 Dehalococcoidia bacterium | reverse complement strand
ATCCTGATCTCTGATGTTGATATCAACTCGATGTTTATGTTTGCATCGTAAAGGGTGCGAAACATTCTTGCCGCATAGCCTGGCGTATTCTGCATTCCAGTGCCCACGATACTTACCTTGCCCAGCTTGGCATCGGCAACGCACCCTCTGGCTCCAATAGATGTGGCTACCGGCTCGACAACTTGCATTGCCTTATCCAGATCGCTTTTAGCAACGGTGAAGGTTAGGTCGGTGACCCGCTCTACGCTGGCGTTCTGGACGATGGTGTCCACACTGATGCTCTCTTTGCCTAGAGGCTCAAAGATGGCTGTAGCAATCCCCGGTTGGTCAGGGACGCCGAGCACGGTGATCTTGGCTACATTCAGGTCATGAGCGATCCCTCGTACCTTGTTTCTCACTTCCATAGCGCTTCCTCCATGGATTAAGGTTCCTGGACTTTCTACGAAACTGGAAGCTACCAGAATCGGTATATTAAAAAGCTCTCCAAGCTCTACCGCTCGGGGGTGGAGCACCTTGGCACCATAGGTGGCAAGCTCGAGCATCTCATCATAACTGATCTCCTCCAGTTTATGCGCATCAGGTGCGAGGCGTGGGTCGGCAGTGTAGACGCCTTCAACATCGGAATAGATCTCGCATACCTGCGCTCCAAGGCTCGCCGCCATGGCTACCGCAGTGGTATCGGAGCCTCCCCGTCCTAATGTGGTGATGTCCATAGCTGGGGTGATTCCCTGGAAACCGGCGACGATTACGATCTTGCCCTTATTTAATTCTTTGACGATGCGTTCTGACTCAACACGAACGATGCGTGCCCTGCGGTAAGTGGCGTCGGTCCTGATGCCTGCCTGGGCACCGCTGAGGCTGATCGCCTGGTAACCCAAGGATGCCAGCGCCATAGCAAGCAGCGTGCTGGAGATGGTCTCCCCGGTGGATAGTAGGACGTCAAGCTCTCTATCATCGGGGTGTTCACTGACCTGGCGGGCGAGGCCGATCAACTCATCGGTAGTATCTCCCATAGCGGAGACTACCACCACCACATCGTTGCTCTTCTCCTTGGTGGCTGCTATGCGGCGGGCCACGTTTTTGATCTTTTCCGCATCCGCTACTGAGCTACCACCATATTTTTGGACAATGAGCGCCATGACATTCTCCCAAATTGATACTACTACACTCTTATCAGGTTGTCGATGAGTGTATGCCCATCCTCGATGAAAACGCCGGTGCTTTTTGCCTCTGCCTCGGTTAGTCTCAGAGCACCAGAGCTGGAAAACCCCGGGCCCCAGAGCAGGAATGGAACCGGGTCTGGGGTATGGGTTCGAACCTCGATGGGTGTGTGGTGGTCCGGCATGGCTAGTATGCGAAGAGCGTCTTTCTCCCAGGAGACGAGCTGGCTCACTACCTCCTTGTCCACTCGCTCGATAGCCTCCACTTTGTCCTCGATAGAGCCAGCGTGGCCTGCTTCATCAGGTGCTTCAATGTGTATAACTACTAGGTCATATCTATCTAAAACGTTCAGAGCACCAGCCCCCTGGGCGGCGTAATCGTTGTCCAATCCATCGGTCACCCCGGCGATATCCAGGTTTTCTAGTCCGGACGTCTTTGCCAGGCCGCGGAGGAGATCGACCCCAGATGTCATGGCGGCATCGAGGCTATGAAGCTCCTTGAAGGGCGGTAGTTCGGGGGCCTTCCCGCTGCCCCAGAAGAGCCAGATCATGGTAGCGGGGGTTTCACCGCGGGCCCTTCGCTCCAGGTTTACCGTGTGATTGCGCAGTATATCTTCCGAACGTGCCATGAGGTCTCGCAGCAATTCGCTACCTGGTCCCCGGGGAAGAAATTCATCGATGGGCTTGCCGGGAATATCGTGCGGTGGGGTGCAGGTGGCGAGAAGGATATCCTCACCCTCCTTTATCTTGCATATATTTCTATAGCTAACGCCAGGGTAAAGGTGTATCTTGTCATTGCCAAGGCTGTCTTTCAGAGCGGCGATGAGGGCATGAGCTTCGGTGTTGCCTATGTGACCTGAGCTGTAGTCCAACATCTTCCCATCCTGGACGGCGACCAGGTTGCAGCGAAAGAGAACATCCCCTTCATCGATTGGTATGCCCATGCTTTTTGCCTCGATGGCGCTCCTGCCGATGTGGTAGACCCTTGGGTCGTAGCCAAGTATGGACATGCAGGCGCAATGGCTGGATGGCTCCATTCCCGGCGGCACTGTCCGCACCAGGCCGACATATCCATCCCTTGCCATGGCATCCAGGTTGGGGGTATGGGCAAGCTCGAGGCAGGTCTTCCCGTCGCGCTCGGGCAGAGGCCGATCGGCGGCACCATCGATTATCAGGATGCAGTATTTCATAGGTGTATAAGTATAGCATCAGGTACGGTGTGCTTCAAGGAACGCGTCGGATTTAGGTCAGATAGGTGGTAATGTACTTGGGATGGTGGGTTCCGCTTCACTTGCCGTTGTGATCCCGGTTTATCAAAGGAAGTAATCTCGGTGGCAGGGAACCAATTCTCCCTCCCCTGGTGGGAGGGATCCTTCCCTGGAAGGAGAGGGAGGGGGAGTTGCGTCTTGAACTTCACCCTCACCTTAGCCCTCTCCCTTCAAGGGAGAGGGAACTTCGATTGAACGATAACAGCTTGTTGTTAGTATTGCGAGGGTATATTATAATAGGGCATACGGGGCGTAGCGCAGTTTGGTTAGCGCGCAGCGTTCGGGACGCTGAGGTCGGAGGTTCACATCCTCTCGCCCCGATTTTTGGTTTCTTCCATTCAGCCTCTATCTTAGTTGAGTTGCTAGTGGGTATCGGAACTGAGATTAGTCAGCCAGATGCATCTTCGCCTCGTCCCATAGGGCGTCCTGCTCCTTGAGGGAAAGGCTCTCAAGTGAAATGCCCCGCTCCCGGCAGACCTCCTCCATATATGAGAAACGGCGGTAGAAGCGCTCGTTTGCCCCTCGCAGTGCCGGCTCAAGGTCAATGTCGAGCCTGCGGGCGATGTTGGCAAGGGTGAAAAGCAAGTCGCCAAACTCCCGCACCCTTTGCTGATGCCCGGTTGCCTTCTTAATCTCCGCTATCTCTTCGGTGAGCTTGTCGAGGATGTCCTCCACTTCCTCCCAGTCGAAGCCCACATGGGCGGCGCGGCGCTGCACCGCTTGTGAATACACCAGAGCAGGCATCTCTTTTGGTATGCCGCGAAGGATTGTTTCGCCTTCTTTACCCTCCTCTCGCTTTATTGCATTCCATTTTGACAGTACCTCGCCAGCAGTTTTGGCTCGGGCATCGCCGAAGACATGGGGGTGGCGGCGGATCAGTTTGGAGTTTATCCCTCGAGTTACGTCGTCTATCTCAAAATCCCCAGTCTCGCTGGCCATCTGAGCGTGAAACACGATCTGCATCAGCAGGTCGCCCAGTTCCTCACAAAGCTTGCTCATATCTTCTGCATCGAGGGCCTCTACAACCTCGTAGCTCTCCTCCAGCAGGTTGTTCTTGACCGAGAGATGGGTCTGCGCCCTATCCCAGGGGCAGCCATCAGGGCGGCGCAGCTTAGCTATAATATCTACCAGGGTATCGAAGCTATCCAATCTATGCCCCTTTCTTGAAATCTCCTCGCCTGGATTATACGAGCAAAGCTCTTGGATTGACAAGTTGAAGCTTGTTTAACTACCATGAGCGCATGATAGAAAGAAAGCCCTTGAGGATTCTCGTTGCTCTTTTGGTGGTCATCTTCATCCTGTGCATTCCTGCCTTTCTGTTTAGCAGCAATCTGCGCTGGGCGGTCAATAGTGCGGGGCTGTATGAATATGGATTCAATAAATATGAGATCAGTGAAGCAACTGGCATCAGCGATGAAGATTTACGGGTGGCAGCGCGGCAATTGATTCATTATTTCAACTCGAAGGAGGAGCCGATTCAGACCACGGTCTTGACTCCGCAGGGCGATGAGCTGTTTAACCAGCGTGAGGTAGACCATCTCAAGGATGTCAAAGGTTTGATAAGACTTTATTATTATGTTCAAGTAGTCGCATTGGGCTACATTGCTGCATTTGTTGTCGGCGGCTTCATTTGGCAGAGGAAACGGTTTTTGTCCTTGTTGCTGAGGGGGGTTGTTGGGGGCAGCATTCTTACTATAGCCTTGCTCGTTGTTATAGGGTTGACAGCACTGGTCAATTTCGATTGGATTTTCCTCTGGTTCCACCGCCTTTTCTTTACCAGCGATACGTGGGTGTTCAATCCGGCTACCGATTATTTAATCATGATGTTTCCCGAAGGCTTCTTTTATGATGCGGCGCTCTTTCTTGCTGGGGCGAATGTTGCAGAGGCTCTTGTTCTTGGAGGTATCGGGGGCTTCTTCATTCTAAGGAGACGGAGGGCAAGAGGCTAGCTGCCCAGGTTGCAGGTGGCGCAGCTTGTGGCGGAGCAAGTGCTGCAACTACTTCCCATGCCGGGTATAGAGCTGGACTCTCCATCGGCGCTCTTGGACGAGGCGGAGAAGGCAGAAAGGAGCTTCCTGGCGGTCGTATTACAGGCGGGGCAGAATGCCGCTTCATCAGTCTCGCTGAACGAACGCCTCAACTCGAACCTGCAGTTACAGCTGGGGCACATGTATTCGTAGATAGGCATTACGCTCATATTGTATCCCATAGGGCGAAAAGAATCAATCT
>DAOUVR010000165.1 GCA_030667555.1 Dehalococcoidia bacterium | reverse complement strand
CGGAGGAGTACATCGCCAAGGCTGCTGAGCTTCTGGAGAAGAGCAGGAGGGGTGAGCCAACTGGGCCAGACGAACTGGAGCTCATAAGGAAGGACGGCTCCCGGATCACGGTGGAGGTATCAAGCTTCCCGGTGCGAAGAGAGAACCGTGTCGAAGTGATCAACATCACAAGGGATATAACCGAGCGCAAGCGAGTGCAGGAGGAGATGCTGCGCCACAGCAAGCGTCTTGAGGCGCTAAATGCCATCAGCGCCACGGTGAGCCAGACCCTGGACTTGAACGAGATGCTGAACAGCGCCCTGGAGAAGGTGCTGGGAGTTATCGAGGTAGAGGCAGGCTATATTCACCTGTACGACAGGGAGAATAGGGAGCTGGTTCTCAAGGCGCACCGCGGTGTGTCTGAGCAGTATGTTGCGGCCATAGAAAGGATGGAGCTGCGTGAGGAAGCTATTGAGCTCTGGCATGAGTACCCCGAGCCTGCTTTCAGAGCGAGTAAAATCATAACCGAGGATGCAAATGCAGCAGTAACGGTGGCCGAGGGAGCAGAAGGCTTTGAACTCTTCCTGGCAGTCCCTCTGTGGTCCAAATCCGGGATGCACGGAGGGCTGACCCTTGTCGGCCGCACGCACCGTCGCTTCTCCACCGAGGAGTTGGATCTTCTTAAGGCCATCGGCAATGAGATAGCGGTGGGCATAGAGAACGCCAGGCTAGTTGAGAAAATGAGGGAGCTATCGATAACCGATGAACTGACCGGGCTGAACAATCGGCGCCACTTTTATGAGGTCATTGAGGCTGAGATAGGTCGCACGCAACGCTATGGCATCTCTTTCTCTGTGGCAATGCTCGACCTCGATGGGTTCAAAGAATACAATGACAGGTTTGGGCACACCAATGGCGATGCCGTCCTCAGGTCCCTTGGCACAAGCCTCAGGTCGTTGTTGAGGAAGAGCGACACGGCCTTCCGCTATGGCGGTGATGAGTTCACCATTATCCTGCCGTCAACGGATGCTGACAGAGCTAAGAAGATTATTGACCGTATCAGGTCAGAGTGGTCACAAGCGCCTAAAATGAAGACTCTCCTACAGGAAAGCCGTTTTGGGTTCAGCGCGGGAATCGCTCAATTCCCTGAGAATGCAGAAACGGCGGACGGCCTGGTCTTCCTGGCCGATACTGCCCTCTACCGTGCCAAGAGAGAGGGGGGACACAAATCTACGCTCGTATCTGACCTGGGAACACTCGCATCGGGTGCCATAGATAGGGATACACTGGACCATGTCTACGCCTTGGCGGCTACAGTGGATGCCAGAGACCCGTATACATACGGTCACTCGAAGAGGGTCGCCGCCATAGCGGAAATGATTGGTAGAGCCGCAAGGCTATCACGGGATGAACTGGCACACCTGCGTGGTGCCGCTCTCCTGCATGATATTGGCAAGGTGGGGGTACCTGACGCAACCCTGGGTAAGCCTAGCACGCTAACAGAGGGCGAATGGGAAGTCATCAAGCAGCACTCTGCCGAAGGGGCAAGAATAGTAGGTCATGTTAAGGCTCTGGCGTCGTTGGTGCCTCTAATCAAGCACCACCACGAGTGGTATGACGGCACCGGCTATCCAGACGGAATTAAGGGCGAAAGGATACCCGTTGGCGCCCGGATTATAAGCATAGCTGATGCCTATGATACTATGACCACCCGCCGTCCTTATAGGGAACCCGTGTCCCGGGAGGAGGCACTAGGGGAGCTCAGACGGTGCTGCGGCACGCAGTTCGACCCTATTCTTGTCGGGATGTTTGGGGAGGCTATCAGGGGGGCTGTCTGGCGGGGCCCAGAAAAGAAAAAGTCCCCATCTTTGGTTAGAAAATAGCCCCTGGGGAGTCCTCCCAACCATGGCCCAACGTAGCGTCGCCATTTAATCTCTCTTGGGTAGGTTGGAGCCCTTCAGCTGAAGGGCTCCAACCTACCCTATTTTGGTAAGCACCACGATTCGGTAGCGATATGTCATTCTGAGGGAGGCCGAGGAAAGCGAGGGCGACCGAAGAATCTGCATTGGCGTGACCGAAGACTCCACCCCACCGAGATTCTTCCCCTTCGGCTCAGAATGACAGTAAAGATGGGCGGGCAACCAGCAATATATCTCCAAGGTACTGGACGACTACACCAACAAGACCCTATCGACTTCACTTTTCCTCCGACTTATGCCTAAACTCCCACTGTTGATCTGTCCTATTGGCGTTCTTGCGTGACAGATTCAGGTATTTCGAAGCCCAAAATCAGGGATTCCCCGCCCAAACTCAGGCGTTTCCCGATTGTGCACTGCGTCGTAAGGGTGTAGTTTATGTATCGTACGAACGAGCCTGAGCAAACAGGTTGAAATGGCGGCGGCGGCCACATACCGACCGGTGATTCGGGAGGATATGTGCCTGCAATTATGCTTTGAATGGAACAAGAGATGGTAAAGCAACATACGGCGAAAGAGCAAATCACAAACGAGTTGGCGGCGTTGCAGCAGCGAATCAGTGAACTGGAAGCAGCGGAAATAGAGCACAAGCGAGTGGAGGAGGCACTCAGGGAATCTGAGGAACTGTCGCGAGGCCTGATCGAGGCGGCCACAGTCGGCACATACATTGTCCAGGATGGAAAATTCCAATATATCAACCCGGAGTACGCACAGATTTCAGGTTATACCGCGGATGAGCTTCTGAGGACATATTCCCTCGATTACGTCCACCCTGACGACAGAAAGGCGGTCAGGACGAAGGCGATAGAGCAGTTGAAGGGTCAGAGCAGGACACCTTACGTGTACAGGTTCTTGCACAAGGATGGGGGAACGCTGTGGATTTTGGAGAGGGTCGCTTCCATCCCGTACAAAGGGCAGCGGGCAGCGATAGGAAGCTTTATGGATATCAGCGAGCGCAAGCGGGCGGAGGAGGCGCTGCGGATCAAAGATCAGGCCATCGCCTCCTCTATCAGTGGCATTGTCCTCGTGGATCTCGATGGCCCCATTACCTACGTCAATCAGACCTACCTGGACATGTTTG
>DAOUVR010000032.1 GCA_030667555.1 Dehalococcoidia bacterium | reverse complement strand
AGCGGCGCCGACCTCACTGGCGCAGTCCTGGCACAAACCGACCTTCAGGATGCCGACTTCCGAGGGGCAAAGCTCGATGTCGAAAAGCTTGACATTTCAGGAGCCCGTGCCTGGCAGCAAGCTAAATGGGACGAGCCTGTTCTCGAGGCATTGAAAGCAAAATACGGATAGGAACAACCGTTAAGTTCGAAAAATGCGAACTGCAAAACGCATCGAAAACCTGCCCCCTTATCTCTTTGTCGAGATCTCAAAGAAGATCGCCGAGAAGCAGAAAAAGGGAGAGGATGTCATCAGCCTGGCAATAGGTGATCCTGATATTCCTACGCCGCCGCATGTCATAGAGCGCCTTTGCCAGGAAGCCCATGTGCCCGAGAACCAACGCTACCCTGAGTCTGAGGGGCTTCCTGAGTTTCGCCATGCCATAGCTGACTGGTATAAAAACCGCTTTGGTGTGGCCCTTGACCCGGATACTGAGGTGCTACCCCTCATCGGCGCCAAGGACGGTGTCGGGCATGTCGCTTTATGCTTCATCGACCCCGGCGACATCGCCCTCGTGCCCGATCCAGCGTACCCTGTCTATGCTATAGGCACCATGTTCGCCGGTGGTTCTTCATACTATCTGCCGCTTGTGGAGGAGCATGGTTATCTTCCAGACCTTGAGAGTATTCCTTCCGATATAGCGCAAAGGGCAAAAATGCTCTGGATAAACTATCCCAACAATCCCACAGCGGCAGTGGCCGACCTCGATTTCTTCGAGAGGGTGGTTGCCTTTGCCAAAAAACATGACATCGCTGTGTGCCATGACGGACCATACACTGAAGTAACATATGATGGCTATCGCCCAGTGAGCTTTATGCAAGTGCCGGGAGCGAGTGATGTTGGTGTAGAATTTCACTCTCTCTCTAAGACCTACAATATGACTGGCTGGCGGGTAGGCATGGTGGTAGGAGATGCCAGAATAATTGACGCCCTAACGAGGGTGAAATCCAACCTGGACTCGGGGATTCCGCAAGCAATCCAGTACGCCGCCATTGAGGCGCTGACCGGACCGCAAGACTGCATTGCACAGCATAACGCCATATATCAGCGCCGCCGCGACTTACTATTCAACACCCTGAGCGAAATAGGGCTCAAGGCAACACTCCCCCGCGCCAGCCTCTATATATGGGCCAGGATCCCGGAGGGCCATACGTCAATAGGATTCGCCACCGCTCTATTGGATGAGGCTGGGGTCGTTGTTACACCAGGCATCGGTTATGGAAAGTGCGGGGAGGGTTATATTCGGATCTCGCTGACTGTCCCAGATGAGCGCCTTGAGGAAGCGGTAGCACGACTTAGGTCGTGGCATAAGCAAAAAACATCTTGACATAAGGAAAGGCCATCGCCAGAAATACATTTCCCACCAAGCCACCGGCAGAGAAAGCCCTTTTAGTAGAAGTCGAGGCAAAGAGGTTACGAAATACATGGCCTGTAGAGGATTCCCTTGAGGAATTAGCGCTATTGACGGTTACCGCTGGGGCCGAGGTGGTAGGGGCATCGATTCAGCGGCGACAGAGCCCAAACCCTGCTTTCTACGTAGGTAAGGGAAAGTTAGAGGAACTTGCCGAACTCAAGGAAGAGCTAGAATATGATGTGGTGATCTTCGATGATGAGCTTTCGCCGACACAACAGAGGAACCTGGAGGAAGCTCTTAAGGTCAAGATTATCGACCGAACTGCCCTGATCCTCGACATCTTTGCTAAGCGAGCCCAAACTCATGAGGGGCGCCTGCAAGTAGAGCTGGCGCAGCATCAATACCTTTTACCTCGCCTTGCTGGACAATGGAGCCACCTGGAGCGTCTCGGTGGCGGTATCGGCACCAGGGGGCCTGGTGAGACGCAGATTGAGACCGATCGACGCCTCGTCCGCCACAAGATCCACCGCCTTCAGAAAGATATTCAGCAAGTGAGGAAGCATCGTGCCCTCTATCGGCGTCAGCGCGACAAGCAAGGCATCCCAGTCGTGGCCATAATCGGCTATACCAATGCAGGGAAAAGCACTCTACTTAACGCCTTGAGTAACGCTAATGTGTTCGTAGAAGATAAGCTCTTCGCTACCCTCGATCCGACTACCAGAAGGCTCACCCTGCCAAACAAGCGAGAGGTGCTGATCAGCGATACAGTAGGTTTTATACAGAAGCTGCCCACCACTGTGGTCGCTGCGTTTAGAGCCACCCTTGAGGAGCTAGGTGAGGCTACCCTGCTCCTTCACATAATTGACATAACACATAGGAACGCAGTGGAGCAGAGCATCGCCGTAGAAGAGCTTTTAACCAAGCTCGAGTTAAACCAGAAGCCGAGGATATCTGTTCTCAATAAGCTTGACCTCCTCGCTTCTAGTGAGGAAGACATCATGAATTTTGTCAGCGACGCCACAGACATTCCTCGAGATGCAGTGCTGATCTCAGCATCTAGGGGATGGGGGTTAGACCGGTTATTACAACGGATTGCTGAGACACTCGCTTCCCTATGAAAGTGGTTCGTACAATAGTTGTTATGTTATCTATTCTCATATTGAACGTAAATTAATTGACATAACAGAGCCTTGCACATCTTCCCCAACATAGGCCTCTTGTAGTATAGTGTCTTTCCATGCAGAGGTTAATAAATGAACATTAAGAGATACCTTCTTCCCATTTTTTTAGTAGCTTTCGCCGTAGTCCTCTCTTTCGGAGTTGGCTTCCAACTATCTCAATCACTATCTCACCCTGTCACCGAACTCCCCGAAGAGTTCAATGCTCTAGGGGAGGTGTGGCAATCCCTTGAGCGATATTATGTCAACAAAGATGCCCTTGACGCTGAGGAGCTTAGTGAGGGTGCTATTAGGGGGTTACTTAAAGCCCTGGATGATCCTCATACCTCCTATCTTGATGCGGAGACCTATGAAATGGAGTGGAGCGCTTATGAGGGATCTTTCGAGGGCGTCGGTGCAGTGATTACTATGAAAGATGGAGAGCTAACCGTAGTCTCTCCTATCGCTGGCGGCCCCGCCGAAGAGCAAGGCGTCAGGGCTGGTGATAAGGTCCTGGAGATTGATGGCGAGCCTACATCGGGGATGAACCTGACAGAGGCGGTATTGAAAATCCGAGGGCCGCAAGGCACAGAGGTAACCCTCCTTATTCTTCACCAGGGTGAGACCACACCGGTGGAGATCGAGATAATCCGGGAAGAGGTCAAGCTCGACAGCATTTATCTGGAGATGCTTCCCGAGGGGATTGCCCACATCCAGATCACTCATTTTTCAGAACGCACCCACGAAGAGCTTGTCGCCGTCCTCAACGACGCAATCGACAATGGAGCGGAAGGTATCATCCTCGACCTGAGGAACAACCCCGGTGGCTATCTGCATGTTGCGGTAGATGTAGCCAGCGAGTTTCTCGATGGCGGCACCGTAGTTTATCAACGGGATAGCGAAGGGCGGCTTGAGGAATCGCCGGCAACCCCTGGAGGTCTGGCCACTGATTTACCCCTGGTCTTGCTGGTGAATGAATGGAGCGCCAGCGGCAGCGAGGTGCTCGCTGGAGCGCTTCAGGATCGCGGGCGTGCCACACTTGTTGGCAACGTAACCTACGGTAAGGGGAGCATTAATATTATTCGAGAGCTCAGTGGTGGCTCTGCCCTCTATGTGACCACCGCTCGCTGGCTAACTCCTGATGGCAATTTAATAGAGGGAGTCGGGCTAACCCCGGACTTTGAGGTGGAGATTACCGATGAAGACGTGTTAAATGGCCGTGACCCACAACTGGAGTTCGCTATCGAATATATTAAGTCGCAGCTATAAATTGAAGTTCGCAAACGGCTATGATAAAATGAGTTATGAAGGTAAAGACGGTAAGCCTCAACCGAAAAGCATACCACGACTACCTCATCCTGGAAAGCATTGAGGCAGGGATCGCCCTCACCGGCACCGAGGTCAAGTCGATTCGTGCCGGGCGGGTAAACATTCGTGATGGTTACGCCCGCCCCGAACAGAGAGAGTTGTGGCTATACAATACGCACATTGCCCGGTATGAAGAGGGCAATCGATATAACCACGAACCAACGCGGCCAAGGAAGCTACTACTTCATCGCCGCCAGATCAATGACATCTCGGCTAAAGTAATGCAAAAGGGCTTCACCATTGTGCCCTTAAAGCTGTACTTTAAAAACGGAAATGCCAAGGTGGAACTGGGCCTGGCCAGGGGGAAAAAGCTTTATGATAAGCGCCAGTCCATGGCACGCCGCGAGTCGGAGCGAGAGATGGAGCGCACCATGAAGCTCGCCAAGGGGCTGATGTACAGGTAGTTAATTTGAGATCTGGCGTTCCCTTTATAATTTCCGCTTCGCAGGTTATGTCAAGTAACTGATATGGGGACGAGTGGTTTCGACAGGAGAGGAGAGGCTCAGGATTGCAGGCCGAGGTGCCATCGCCTCGCAAAACAGGTGGCAAAAAAGTAACTGACGAATACGTCTACGCTAGCTAAGCGCTGACACGTCCGCCCCGTTTCCCTCGATGAACGGGGATGGGCGACGAGAAGTCGAGGTGCGGCAACTCAGACGTCGATAAGGGTTGCCTAAGATAGAATCGACTGGCCCAGCCGAACTCGGTCGGCAGAGGACGGTTAGGCAAGAACAAAGAGCCGGCTAAGCCTGTAGTACATTCCGAGTGGCCCTCTTCTGGACGGGGAGTTCGACTCTCCCCCGTCTCCACCATTTAGTATTAACAACGCTAGCCTTATGCGGCTAGCGCTTTTTATTTGGATGACGCTTTAATAATGATGATGCCACGATCTCCCCGTCCATTTGAGGGAATTTTATAAGACCTTTGCGCTCATGAGACAAAATGCAATTCTGTCTCATACAAGCGCAGTCATCACAGAAAATTCAGGACAGCCCTAGTGGCTGTCCTACTGTCTTTGTCATTCGTGTAGTCACACCGACACCTTATTGAACTCGTGACTATGGCTCTTGAATCATGTATATTTAAAGTGACGCAATGAATGAAGGATTAATCGCTCCTTGCGGGATGAACTGTGCAATATGCAGTGGATACCTTGCTTATCAACATGATGTAAAGAGCAGGGGAATCAGAATGCCTTATTGCACCGGCTGTAGGCCTCGAAATAAAAAGTGTGCCTTCCTAAAGAAGAGATGCGAACTGCTGCTGGCTGGTAAGGTGAAATATTGTTACGAATGTAATGATTTCCCCTGCGAGAGGCTTGAGCATCTCGACAAGCGATACAGAACACATTTCAAGATGAGTATGATTGAGAACCTCGAATACATCAAGAAGAATGGCATCAATCAATTCCTTGAAAAGGAAGAGGAGGGGTGGAAATGCCTCGAGTGTGGAGCAGTCATATGCTGCCACAATGACATTTGCTTTGACTGTGGTTTAAGTAAATTGAAAAATAAGAAGAAGCTTTATAGATGGGACGATTAATCTTCATTGTCGAGAGGTGAAAAGTATGAATGAACTAGAGCTCATCGACACCAATGACAATAAATGGAAACGCTAGCCTTTTACCGCTAGCGTTTTTCTATTTGGATGACGCTTCAATAGTGATGATCTCACAGCCTCCCCGTCCATTTGGTTGAACTTCATAAGATTCTTACGCTAATGAGACAAATAGGACTGGGTAATGCTGGGTAATCAGTTCCTGAACCGCAAGCGGGTATGATAAGCCGCCGCCCTCTGCCAGGCTTCTTTTGCGCTATTAAATTCCTCACGAGAAACGGGCTTCTGGCTGTAGCGAGCCAGCAGGTACGCCTCAGTAATCTGTTTCAAAACGTATTGGTGCTGGGGAAACCTCTGTTCTAGCAGCTTCAGGTGCTCCAGAGGGGTTTGCGCGGGAGCGCGAGCTACCCCCTGCCTGGCTGCCCAGCGCAAAAGATTACGGTAGAGGGCTCGAATAGATATTAAGGTCTCTTCTGACGGTTTGGGGTGCCTCTTCAATCTGCGGAAGAGTGATGTTAGCCAAAGCCATAGCTTCTTAAGTAGTTGGGGAAAGAGAGATATCAGACTGCGGAGCACATCCAAGGAGACCATCCGAGTCTGGAACCGGACTGGCTCTACGGGACGAGCCTTACGCCCGGATCTCTGTCTTCTCAACGCAAAGACGATAAGTGCTACTATCGCCACAAAGATGACAAAGGCGATAATCCAGATGACCACGGGGCTTATCCCGGCCCCCCCTTCGGATGGAGGAGGCATAGATGTTATAGGGGGCATTAAATCGCCTTCCGGGGGCATTAACTCGCCCGTCGGGGGCATACAGCAGCCAAAGTCGAATGTGAAGTCGCTGGTCATGTTGGCCGCTGCTTTTTGCTGGGAATCCACCCAGTCCTGTAATTTCGTGGAGATATTCCCCAGCCAGTCTACGATGGAACGAGCCACACCTGGGGAGAGGACTAGAATTAGCGCCGTGCTTGGCACCATTACGCTCGCTCCGGCGAGGAGCAAGTGGCTCAGGTTAGGAGCGCGTAGTGCGGTTGCTCCGCGGGAGAATGAGCTTGTCCAGCGTGCAAGGAATAAAGCCAGCGGAGCCAGCAGAAAGAAGAGGAACACGAGCGGTACACTTCCCGTGAGCTGCGAGAACACCAGCACAGCTAGAACGCCTATCTGGAGACGGAAGGCGATGCTAGAATACTTCACCTCTTCGTGAGGCACGGTATGTCCCAGACCCCAGGTAAGTCCACAGAAGCCCATACGCAGAATAATGCCGAGGGCATCTGCTTGCCCGGCCGCCAGGCTAGTAGCCAATCGCTCTCCCACGACAAGCAGTATCACTAAGGTGACCAGAACTACTTCCAGGGTAACCCTCATTCGATGCGGAAAGGCTGACCGGGGCATAGCAAGCTTAAGGAGGAGGGCAAGGGGATAGAGGAGCAACATGAGGACAATAGTATAGATAGGTCCGCTTAGTAGCGATGCCAGGAGATATAGATAGCTCAGCTCCATTCCCAGAAAGGTAAGATAGAACAGCATGGATAGTCGAGTGAGTCTCATGAGTAAGCCCTTCCGTTAAGCGAGACAATAGCAGGTCTCTCCTGACCTGTAGTCTGTTCTATACTAACCCAGAGAAGCGAATGGCCATCCTGCTCAAGTTGGCGAGCCAGGCTGGCGAGGGTAGGCGTTGTGGTGCGGGTAACCACCACCAACGTAGCTCCCATAGGCAAGATGGTTCGGAATTCACCCATCTGCTCGTAAAGAGGTATCCGTGACTTAGCAGTGATTCGCGCCAGGGCTTCCAGTATTTGCAGTAGCTGGTTCTGCCCGCTTCCTATCGCAATCTGCACCTGCGGCTCACTGTTAGTTATCAGTCCCACCGCAAACCCTCGCCGATGGGCTTCGTAAGCCAGGGAGGCTACCGTGCTCACAGCACGCTCAAATTCTTCATCTTCTTCCGGGAAGCTATGCACATCCAGAATGAGGAGCAGGCTGAGGCTAGTGCTGGACTCGTACTGCCGGGTTTGTAGCTTACTGTGAGCAGCACTGGCTTTCCAGTGAATGTGTTTGAAGGAGTCATCATAACGGTAGTCGCGGGATCCCGCCACCCGACTGACATCCTCGTAGATGCTCCTAGGGCCTGCCTTTTCCCCGAAGAGAGCTCTTAATGGCAGATTCAGCTTACTCAGGGGAAATATCTGGGGGTAAACAAGCAAGCTCTCGAAGTGAGTCAGGACCAGCTCCTTAGGGAAAAGCCCGAACATGTCTCCTGAGCGCAGTCGGGGCAGCCCCAACCGGTAGTCCCCTCTGGTTTTGGCTTCCAGAGTGTGCTTCCAGGTGATAACTTGCCCGGGCAAGAGGGCAGTAACCCAGCGCAGCCGTGTCCGGGTGTAGGGGCTAAGAGACCTTTTCCCTGTGACTAGGCGATATGGCAGCTCCATCTCTACTTCCAACCACGGAAGGGGTAACCACTTGTTGATCAATTCAAAGGTAAGCTCTACTTTCTCTCCTGGAAAAGCACGGCCATGGCTGGTGCTTACCGCGACCGATAGGCTCCGCAGGGCATACCGGCTCCAAAACCGGGACAGGAAAGGCAGTATCAGCAGGAACGACGTTGCAGCCAGTAGAGGAACCATTTGCTTAAAAGCCGAAAAGATGAGCACTCCCAGCAGAACTGCCAGGATTGTCCAGTGGAAGATAGCTGGGTAACCCAAGCTGACGATAACTTTGTTCGGCGCTCTACTCTTCCACCGGGACAGGGAGGGAAGAAAGGATATCTTCAATTAGTTTCTCCTTGCTGGTATCATGGAGATAAGCTTCCGTGCTTAGGATAAGACGGTGCCCCAGTACCGGTATGGCTAGTTGCTTAACATCATCGGGAAGCACGAAATCTCGTCCCTGAATAAAAGCCAGGGCTTGGCAGGACCAGTAGAGGGCCAGGCTGGCTCGGGGGCTACCGCCGAGTGCGATGGATGGGTTAGCGCGGGTCTTCCCGATAACCTCCAGGATGTAGTGCCGTACTGAAGGCTCCACGTATATCTCCTGAACCTGCCGCTTGATGTCCATTATTTCGGACGCCGACGTCACAGCGGAAAGTACCTCCAGAGGGTTAGACCGCTCAAAGCGGAGGAGCATAAGATCTTCATCCCCCGGATTGGGATAGCCCAGCGCCAGTTTCAGCAAGAAGCGGTCTAGCTGGGCTTCTGGCAGAGGAAAGGTGCCCTGTAGTTCTACCGGGTTCTGAGTGGCGATGACCATAAATGGTGAGGGGAGGGGCATAGTAACCCCATCCACTGTTACCTGCTTCTCTTGCATAGCCTCCAGTAGGCTGGACTGGGTACGGGGTGTGGCTCGGTTTATTTCATCCACGAGGACAATATTGGCTATCACCGGACCGGGGCGGAACTCAAACTCGAAGGTCTTCTGGTTAAAGAAATGTATACCCGTAATATCTGAAGGTAGAAGGTCAGGGGTACACTGAATACGGTGGAAACTGCACCCGAGAGAGCGAGCCAGGGTCTTAGCCAGGGTAGTCTTACCAATGCCAGGCACATCCTCAATCAGGATATGTCCCTCGCAAAGCACAGCCACCAGGGCTAACTCAAGTACCTCTGGCTTAGCCACTATGACGCTCTTCATGTTTTCAATTAAACGGTTAACAAATTCAGGGACCATCGAAACCTCCTATCTCAGACGGCTGGAGCTCCTTAATTGTCAGACTTTGTAAGTAAAGATAAGGATACTTTCACAGCCAGTCCCAAACCTATTATAATATAAATGATTTCATTATAATAATGAATACAGGCTTAGCGCCCGGTGGAGAAGGCATGAACTGGTTATGGCTTAGTGGAGAGGGACCCAAAGATGTACCCTGGTCGGCTCATTGGTATTTGGTCAGCACGCTCAAGGTACCATCAGAGAGTTTAAAAGGCCTCCGATCCCTGCAGAAAGTGGGCT
>DAOUVR010000169.1 GCA_030667555.1 Dehalococcoidia bacterium | reverse complement strand
TGGGCTTACGAAAAGCATTCTCGCGTTCAAACTTAACCAGGCTGTCAAAAACCCCCCGGCGTATCTCCTTCCACAACACACCCATCCTGCCCAACCGTGCATCATCTGCCTGGCCATCCGTGACACTCCTGGGCAGCATCCCCAGGGGCAACGCGAAGATGATCGAGTCGATCAGGGGGTCGGCGGCAATAGGATCCAGGGCCCGTAGCAACATGTTGATATCCATCAATACTACGCCTATATCTAAGGGATTCTTGATGATAGTCCCTTCTGGTGGTATAAAACTTGCTAATTCCTTTATAGTTGCCTCGGTCAGGGTGGGCAGGTCCAGCCCCGAGCGGGCGCAAATATCAGCGCCGGCAACACTATTGCCCCCTCCCGCCCCAACAAGCGCTGCCCGGCGGCTGGCTGGGGTGCGAAGGTAGAGGAAGGCCAAGGTCACATCGAGAAGCTCCTCCATACTGCCAACGCTTACCGCCCCGGTTTGCTTGTAGAAAGCATTCCACACCTCCCTCTCGCCCCCTAGGGACCCGGTGTGGGAAGCTACCGCCCTGGCACCTGACTCAGTCAGTCCACCCTTCCACACGATCACCGGCTTTATATTATTGATCTCCTTCACCAGGCTGGTGAACCTGCTCCCGTCCTTAACACCCTCAAGATACATACAGATCAACTTCGTCTCCGGGTCGGTGGCAAGGTATTCCAGAAAATCGGTGCTATCGAGCACCGCGGCATTGCCAAAGCTGATCACCTTGCTGAAGCGAATTCCACAGCGGGCACCCTCGCGCACAAACTGACCAGCATGACCACCACTCTGAGAAACGAAGGCTACAGGGCCACTCTGGGGATCAAGTTCATCCCATGTAGTTATCCTGGAAGCAGGGACATGAAGCCCCATACAATTGGGACCAAGAATACGCAGCCCACCTCTGTTCGCTATCTCAACCACCTTCTCCTCTAGCTCTATTCCTCTGGCATCTCCAACCTCTCTAAACCCAGCGGCAAATATATGTATGTTCTTGGCATTGGCCGCAATACAATCCTCGAGCACCGCCGGGACGGTCTCGCGTGGCGTGGAGATGATCACCAGGTCGATGGGCTCTGGAATCGAGACAAGGTTGGGATAGAACTTTAATCCTCGATGCTCCTCCCCCACCGCCCTGGGATTGACGGGATAGATACGCCCGGAGAAGCCAGCGTTTTGAAGATTGGCCACGAAATCAAACAAATGAAGCTTCCTCGACACCCCAACTATCGCCACCGTCTTCGGGTGAAAGGCGACCTCAAACTCAGGGTCCCACACCATACCACGCTCTCACTTCTAGTGCCGAGGGCGGGACTCGAACCCGCATGGGCTAAACACCCAACGGATTTTAAGTCCGTCGCGTCTACCGATTCCGCCACCTCGGCTTTTCCCAACTTTAAGACAAAATCGGGGCTTTTTTCAATCCCCGATTTTCAATAGAGATTAAATTTAAAAAAAGGCGACGGGCGGATTCGAACCGCCGCATAGAGGTTTTGCAGACCTCCGCCTTAACCACTTGGCTACGTCGCCATCCTTCTTGGGAAGGACCCCGACATATCGGGGTGCCTGATTTTTCTGGAGCGGAAGATGGGATTCGAACCCACGACCTTCTGCTTGGCAAGCAGACGTTCTACCCCTGAACTACTTCCGCGTATGGTGCCGAGGAGGAGATTTGAACTCCTACGGGCTTTCGCCCACCACCCCCTCAAGATGGCGTGTCTACCGATTCCACCACCTCGGCATATGGCAGGGGTGGCAGGGATCGAACCCGCGACCTGCGGTTTTGGAGACCGCCGCTCTCCCTAACTGAGCTACACCCCTTTTTTAAACTGCCTGTCCTTTATATGGTACCCCTGGGGCGACTCGAACGCCCGACACGCGGTTTAGGAAACCGCTGCTCTATCCACTGAGCTACAGGGGCTTTTTTCGCACTATTTCGAGTCTGCTGCCCCTGGATACTGGCTTATGGTGGAGATAGGGGGATTCGAACCCCCAACCTCTGCGATGCGAACGCAGCGCTCTCCCAACTGAGCTATATCCCCATTTGTAGTTAAAATTATACAAATGGCCGTAGCTCCCTGTCAAGCAAACAGCTTGCTGCGTGTGTTGACAGGGTCACGTCAGGCGACCTTAGACGAGAGTCGACTGGCGGGATAATCGCAACATCTTTCTCACTTACCGATGCAGAAGTTGCTGAAGATGGTCTCCAGTAGCTCGTCGCTAACCGTCTCGCCGGTGATCTCACCAATGGCATTCAGGGCAGCGGTGAGGTCGATGGTTACGAAGTCATCGGGCATTTGCGCCTCGATGCTCGATAGCGCCTGCTCAAGGTGAGCCTCCGCTCGCTCCAGGCAAGCCTTGTGGCGAGGGTTCGAAATCAGCAGGGCATCGGATGTAACTACCTTCCCCCCAAGGACGCTTGTCACCATCCTCTCCTCAAGTTCCTCAAGCCCCTCCCCGGTCAAGGCTGATACCGATAACGTGGCCCACGGTAGATGGTCAATGCCTACCTCTCGTGGGAGGTCGCACTTGTTGGCCACCACCAGCACTTCCTTATCAGAGAGAAGGGCGATTATCTCCTCATCGGAGGCCTTCAAGGACGTGCTGGCATCAATCACCAGGAGCACAAAATCCGCCTGCTCGATAGCCCTGCGGCTGCGCTCCACCCCGAGTGACTCCACCAGGTCCTTGCTCTGCACAATGCCCGCCGTATCGACAAGGACGAAGGGCACCCCCTTCAGGTTCACCACCTCCTCCAGTGTATCTCTGGTAGTGCCGGCAACAGGGGAGACAATGGCGCGACTCTGCCGGAGCAGGCGGTTCAGGAGACTTGACTTGCCCACATTGCGCCGTCCCACAATAGCGGTCCTCACCCCCTGACGATAGACCATTCCAGCATCGGCGCTTGAGATGAGTTCCCCTATCCTACAGTGCGCCTCCTCCAGCGGAGGGA
>DAOUVR010000001.1 GCA_030667555.1 Dehalococcoidia bacterium | reverse complement strand
CCTTGAATGGAACCGGCTGAGTTGGGGAAAATGTTATTAGAGAGCGAAAAAATGGACCTTGCTCAGGGAGCTTTGATCGCCTCAGGAGTGAACGAGGTGCGTGAATTCAATCGCTATATGGCTAAGACAGACCAGTTATGCCAGGAAATCGCTCACAGCCTAAAAGGAAGCGAGGTAGAAAGGGCAAAGGAAATCTTCCACTGGCTATGGAAGTCTAAACATCATCGCTACCAACAGCGCGGCAGCTTCAAGTTAAACGATGTTATCGATGCCCAGCTTGCTGAAACAGAGCCAGTGGGCAATTGCCTGGGACTAACCGTCCTTTTTAACGTGCTCGCCCAGAGATTCGGACTTGAGGTAAAGACAGTTCACCTGGAATATGCCTTTGGTATTGGGCCTCACGTGTTCACTGTACTCCATGCGGGGTCGCGCTCCATCGATATCGAGCACAGTCTCCCCTACGGCTTTGACTACCATGAGCATAAGGACACTCCGCAAAGGGAGGAATGGGAAGACAGGGAGCTTGTCGCCGATATTTACCATAGCGTGGCAAATAGTTCTGCTGAACTGGGGGAGTGGGCAGATGCCATCGAAGGTTATGATAAGGCGATAAGGTTGAACCCAGAATATAACAAGGCACGCCTCAATAAAGGGATCGCTTTAGCCGAACTTGGCCGGGTTGAGGAGGCGAGGGAATGGCTTAGGGAGAAGGCGCCCGCAGCGCCCGGCGGCGCTTGAGCCATGGTCCCAGGGCGAAAAATTCGCCTCGGTGAAATAGTATTTGGAAAGCCAGGGCAAAGAGGAAAAAGTCGAGGACTAGAGTTTGCGACCCCAGCATCACTGCTACATCGCCGAAACAGCCGCAGGGCAGTTCCATCCCCCTGGCAAAGATTATGCCCTTGGCGATAACGAAGCTGATAAGCACCAGGATGCTCACCGAGGAGCTGATTCTTAATAGTAATCCTAAGACCAGAAAAACGCCGATAGCTACTTCCAGTGGAGGAAGTACATAGCCGTAAATCTGTGCCAACGAGTAGGGCAGGATTTCATATTCGTGGACAATCTGTACGAACCCCTGAAGCTGTCCTAGTTTGGCCACTCCGGCAAAGATAAATATCCCTCCCAGCGCAAACCTGGTGAAAAGAGTGAGGTAGCGATGGGTCAGCACTTGCCCGATTCGGTTGATGCTTGGTGGAGGCACGCTGAAATTATACCACAGTTCGCCTTGCCTTTCCCTCATTGTTGACATCATAATAGGCGAGAACATAAAATACTTCTGGGCCGAGGTAGCTCAGGTGGTAGAGCAGCGGACTGAAAATCCGCGTGTCGGCGGTTCGACTCCGCCCCTCGGCACCAAGAAGCAACCAACAACTCTTTGAGAGGCGTGACGTAGATAAAAAGGCCGGAGTGGCGGAATAGGTAGACGCGACGGTCTCAAAAACCGTTGGGGGGCGACTCCCGTGTCGGTTCGATCCCGACCTTCGGCACTGTTTCGAGCGCTGGCATCTATAGCTGTTCCTCAACACTGAAAAGCGTTAAGTCCAAAGAGAAATTAGGACGCAAAATGGCAAGAAATTGCCGAGTTGTGTAGCGGTAGCACGGGGGACTTTGGATCCCTAAGCCCAGGTTCGAATCCTGGCTCGGCAGCCATCTGTAGAATATACAGCAATAGGAGGTGACTTGGCTACAGCACTGCAGCATATCAAGGTATTGGATTTCACCAGGGCCCTGGCCGGCCCTTTTTGCACATTCAAATTAGCGCAACTGGGAGCGGAAGTAATCAAAATCGAGATACCCGGGGAGGGAGATGCATCGAGAACGAACGATCCCCAGACAGAGGGCGGGGAGAGCTATATGTTCATCAGCGTGAATCGTGGCAAGAAAAGCATCACCTTGAATCTAGCCGCTGAGAAGGGTCGGGAGATATGCAAACAGTTGGTTGAAAAGGTGAATGTTGTAGTCGAAAATTTTAGCCCCGGGGTAATGGACAGGCTTGGCCTTGGTTATGAAGAACTCAGCAGGATTAACCCTGGATTGATATATGCTTCGTCGTCAGGGTTCGGGCACACCGGTCCTTACAGTGCACGACCAGCATACGATACAATAGCTCAAGCCATGGGAGGGCTGATGATCCAAAATGGATTTCCTGACGGCCCGCCTACTATGGTTGGGGTGGCAGTATCGGATATGCTCGCTGGCCTCTATAATACAATCTCTATTCTAGCTGCGTTGCAATACAGGTCGATAACGGGCGAAGGCCAATACATCGACATATCGATGCAGGACTGCACATGGGATGTTGCCGGCGCGGGGGCGGCCGCCGTGTACTATGGGACCGGCCAGATTCCGCAGAGAAATGGCAATCGCTACTTTGGTACCTTTGGTGTTTTTCCCGCCAAGGATGGCGATGTGGTGATAAACGTTGTCACCATTGGACAATGGGAAAACCTAATGCGGGTTATGGGGAAAGAGGACTTGTTAGAGATTGAAAAGTATGTAGACCGAACAAAGCGAACGGAAGTTTCGGGGGAAATAAGTGCCCTGGTGGAGGCATGGACTGGAGAAAGGACTATAGAAGAGATAGTTAAGCTGCTCAGCGATGCTCACTTGCCAGCGTCACCGGTTCCTCCATTTGAACAGGTGGCCAATGACCCTCAACTTCTGAGTCGAAACATGGTGGCCGAAGTGGACCAGGTTATCTCGGGTAAAGTCAAGGTGACTGGCTCTCCCTTTAAATTGTCAAAAACGCCAGGTGACCCGACACTCCCCGCTCCTTTCCTTGGCCAGCATAACCACGAGATATACTGCGATGTCCTGGGGTATAGTGAGCAAGAAATAAGGCAACTAGCCGATGATGGTATAATATAATAAGGCAACCAGCGTCTTCTCATGACATCATTATGAACAATAGGTTCCCCGGTAGCTCAATGGTAGAGCGGGCGGCTGTTAACCGCTAGGTTGTAGGTTCGAATCCTTCCCGGGGAGCCAATTTTGATCCTATCGGCTGCTGCCCGGCATCCGGTAGAACCTCAACAGCCTTTCAACAGCTAGAACTCACATGATATCCCTACAAAGCGGCTTCAACTGCACGCGTATCAAACAAGCCCTTTAGTAAAACTGGGCTGTGGTATACTACAATAGATTCATTCTTAGCAAATTCAATGGAGGAGATATAGTTGTCGAAAGCGCTTGAAGATGTAAAGGTATTGGATTTCACCAGGGTGTTTGCCGGCCCTTTTTGCACGCTGCAGCTAGCAGACCTCGGTGCGGAGGTCATCAAAGTTGAGATACCCGGAGGCGGCGATGCGATAAGATATGACCCTCCGCGTACCGAGGGAGGTGAGGGCGGCATATTCATCATCCTGAATCGAGGTAAGAAAAGCATCACCTTGAACATATCAACTAAGAGGGGGCAGGAGATCTGTAAAGAGTTGGTGAAAAAGGTGGATGTGGTGGTCGAGAACTTCAGCCCTAGGGTAATGGAAAGGCTAGGCCTTAGCTACGAAGAACTGAAGAAGGTAAACCCCGGATTGATATACGCTTCCGTGTCAGGGTTTGGACATACCGGCCCATACAGCGCCCGTCCGTCATACGACCCCATCGCCCAGGCCATGGGAGGGCTTATGAGTGTCACCGGAGTAGAAGGTGGCGACCCGCTCTTAACGGGTATGCCGCTGGGGGACTATTTCCCTGGCCTCTATTCCGCCATTTCTATTCTAGCTGCGTTGCACTACCGGTCGAATACAGGTGAAGGCCAATACATCGATATATCGATGCAAGATTCAGTATGGGCTACCACCGCTGTCACAGGTCTGCCTCAGTACTTTATGGCAGGCGAGGTCCCCCGCAGACATGGAAATAGGGGCCAGGTGTACCGCGCCAAGGATGGACATATAATCATAGCCGTCGGCAACGTTGGTCAATGGAACAACTTCCTGCGCGTCATAGAACGAGAGGACTTGATTGGCTTAGAAAAGTACGGTTCGTGGAACCAGCGGGCCCAGCATGTCGATGAACTCCAGCCCATCATAGAGGGATGGACCAGCGCAAGAAGTGTCGAGGAAATCGTTAGCATGCTCAGCGATGCTCATCTGCCGTGCTCCGCGGTTCCAACATTCGAGCAAGTGGTCGATGACGCTCATCTACTAAGTCGCGACATGCTAATTGAAGTAGAACAGGTTATTTCGGGCAAGGTTAAGGTGCCTGGCTCCCCTCTCAAATTGTCGAAAACGCCGGGTAACGCAACAACTCCCGCCCCCTTCCTGGGCGAGCACAATCAGGAGATATATTGCGGCCTTCTAGGGTACAGCGATCAGGAAATAGGCAAACTTGCCGACGAGGGCATAATCTAAGGTAATTCCCATCTTAGCTTAGAAACATATTTTATAATCCGTTCGCCCTGAGCCTGTCGAAGGGCCTGTCCTGAGTTAACCGAAGGGCCGTTCATGGTTCGACAAGCTCACCACGAACGGGAAAAAGGACATATATTTCCCTGACTTGTTGGTAGACATAAATTGCAGTTCAAATACTTTCTGAGGCGGCAAGCCACCACCAATCACGCAGAGGGGCACCGGCTGCATCATTGCGTCCTGGTGAATGCTGGGATGCCAGTAATATCAGACCCCAGAATGAGTGTATGTATATGATCGGTGCCCTGATACGTATACACTGACTCAATATTCGCCATGTGTCTCATCGGAGAATAATCTAGAGATACCCCATTTGCCCCAAGCAGTTCACGCGCTGTCCTGGCACACATGCGGGCAACAGAAACATTGTTCTTCTTGGCCATAGAAATCTGCTGGTGTCTGGCTTTACCCTCATCCATAAGCCTGCCCAACCTGTAGGCTAAGAGTTGCCCTTTCGTAATCTCTATCAACATTGTCACAAGTTTATCCTGTACCAGTTGGTAGGATGCACTGGGCGACCCAAACTGCTCCCTTTCCTTAGCGTAGTTCAAGGCGGTCTCATAGCAATCCATGGCAGCCCCAATCGCCCCGCATGCTATTGCATATCGTGCCTGGTTTAGACACATAAAGGTGGACCTTGCCCCGTCTGTTTTTGGGAGAACATTCTCAGCGGGTATCGCGCAGTCAGAAAACCCCAGTTCGCCAACATCGCCGGCCCTCATTGAGCCCTTGTGATTCTGAAAGGTTTGGCTAAATCCTTCCGTGCCTCGTTCCACCAGAAACCCTCTTACTCCATCATCGGTCCGTGCCCAAACCACAGCGATGTCGGCGACTGACGCCTCGCTTATCCACTGTTTTGTTCCATTGATAACCCATTTGTCGCCATCCTTTTTAGCCACGGTTTCCATTGATGCTACGTCCGAGCCTCGGTTTGGCTCCGTTAATCCAAAGCACCCTATGACTTTTCCTTTGGAGATCAATGGCAGCCACTTATTCTTCTGCTCCTCGGACCCAAAACTCCATATGGGATACATCACTAACCCTGATTCAACACCGACAAAACTTCTAAGAGAGCTGTCCACCCTTTCCAACTCCTGGCATATAAGCCCAAACGTCACATAGTTGGCTCCAGCGGCCCCATATTCTTTGGGAATAACAGCGCCAATTATGCCTAGCTCCCCCATCTTCGGAGCCAGTTCCCGCATATTCAACGGCTCCTCCTGGTGGAAGGCGCTAACAACAAGCGGCTCAATCTCTTTTTCCAGGAAATCCCTCACCATGTTTCTGGTCATCTTCTCTTCATCGGAAAGCAACTCATCGACATTATAGTAATCTACACCTTCGAACTTCATGCGAGATTCACCTCCTCAAAGCTTCGTTCTGCGCGTCGCCAGTAGCGCTGGCACAATATGATGAAGGGCTTACCGACAAGCTTTACCCAGCTTGTCATGAATACAACCACTGGTTACTAATTACTTTATCTCGTAGGAGCCAAAGATAAAGTCGAGGTCCTCCTCCAACACCGAGACATTGGCGGGACGAAACACCTTCTCATCCATATCTAGCATCATTTTTGTTTCGCCGACCGCTGACCCTATGATATGTATGCTGATGCAATCCCTTTCGGATTTGCCTTCCCGTCCCTGCATTTTGAATGTAAGAGTCGCCCGGGAAACGTGCGCTGACCCACCGGGAAGCGAGTATGTTTCCAGTTTTCTTTCCCCTAATATTGCGCCCTGCTTCAGGATAAGGTCTTGCACCTCGTCATAAAGCATCTCCGGGTTAATGTTCTTGTATGTCTTTTTCACTTGCATTCTTTTCCTTCTCCCTTTCCAAATCCACCTGGTTTAATCAATCCCCCAGTCTTTGTAACCCTGTTGAATCACCGCCACGTATTCCAGTGAAGGCTGTGTCTCCTCTGATTGCTCCCGCATAATGTAGGTTATGACTTCCACACGCTCACCATCCTCTGTTATCACCATCTTATTCACCCGATTATAAATAGTAGGGTAGCCCTCATGCTTATCCAGCGACCTCAAGCATCTGTCTGATATTTCATAAACAGCCCCGATAACTTTCTCGCCTTGAAATGGCCTGATGCTGGCAGTTGCACCATGCCGCTTTCTTGACCACCCAGCAAATATCAGCTTATGATTTGGCAAGGTAGCTATGAATTTGGGCTGACAATCAGGGCAGCGTTCCGACATCTGACTACGATTTAGATTAGAGGCATAGGCAAAATAATTCATTATGCTCTCTCCCTATCCGCCTGACTGGGCTTATAGCGTACTTCACGGTATTATAACATCTTGCAGTTCCGTTTATAACTGTTGAAGACGACAAGCCATTTGTTTGCAGGCTGGCAAGAAAATCTTCTGTGGATTTCGGCCTCTTGGCCTTCCCAGCATTGACCCAGCAGATACAGTCTGCTACAGTGCACGTTAACCACAGACAATGCATTTATCATCAAGTCAAGAAACTATGCTCGGCAAGGTACGACAATGAACGATGAAGCTGAGACTGCAAGTAAAACAAACAGGTTATTGCCCGGCATCGGATGGCTGGCAGACCGACCCCTGTTGACTGAGCTAAGTCTTCTAGCGCTAACGGTTCTTTTCGGGCTCCAGGTGCTGAGGGTGCTGGTGCCTGGTGTTGTCTGGCTGCTGGGCGACCGAATGGGCCTGGGCGCAATAGAGGCTGGCGGACTTATCACTATCGTATTCCTTACCGCTTTCCTGGCAGGGCCGCTCCGCCGCTTGCTGGGCAACCGCCTGGTAGTGGTTGTCACCGCCGGCGGACTAGGTCTATTGCGATTAGTCATGCAGATTTGCCCGGGTGCGCCATTGGTCCATTTAATCCTGGCAATGGTGGCAACGGCGCTGTTCGTTCTTTTCCTACCGCCTTACCTGCGCAATTTACGTAGCCGTGGCCGCCGAAGCATGGGCCACCTTGCCATGGCACTATTAGTGGGTCTGATGTTGGATACCGCCATTCACGGCGCCTTTAATACCTATGATATAGTCTGGCAGGCAGGTTTACTGCCCTTGCTGTTGACGTTGTTCCTGGTACTAGTTCAATGGATAATATTGGCAGGTATGACGCTTACGAGGAATGTATATGCTGCCGGGACGCCCGATACCACAGCTTACGGAGTGCCAAGGGGAAAGTCGTTTACCTGGTTGGCTATCGGACCCTTCCTGTTCCTTCAGTTGGTAATTTTCCAGAACATAGCCCGTCTGGCAGTGCTAACCGATTGGCAACTACCTCGGGCCTTCGGTTGGATACTGATAGGGCAACTAGTTGGTCTAATCGCCGCAGTATGGGTACTACGTTGGAGACCGCGAACCTCATGGCCCCTGGCCCTGATCTGCGGCCTTGGTCTGGTTGTCATTCTGGCGTTGCAGTACACTCAAGTCGAGGTGCCAGCAGCCGTACTGTTCCTGGTCGGACAAGTACTGTTATCGCTGCTAATCGTTCTGGTTTTCATTGGTATTGGAGAGAGCGCCCCGGAAGCGGGCTTTTCTAGCATCAATGTGGCCAATGGTCTGGGTATGTTCCTTTTGCTGCTATTTCTTTTCGGCTACTATGCGGGCTATGACATGAATCTTCCTTATACAAACACCATCATAGAGCCCTTAGCAGCTTTCGTTGTGGCAGCCTGCGCCTTAGGTGCATCTACAGGCCTGCGCCAGAGGATAAGGCTCCCCCGCAGGGTATGGCTGGCACCAGCGCTGGCGCTACTCCTGCTGATACTACCGCTGGTAGGGGCTGTCACCTGGCGAGCGCCGACTGCGGTCTACGGTGAAGGCTTTCCGGTTCGCGTAATGACCTATAATCTGCATAACGGCTTCAACACTGAGGGGCGTCTGGATATGGAGGCCCTGGCACAGGTCATCGAGGACAGCGATCCCGATATCGTAGCGCTGCAAGAAATATCCAGGGGCTGGGTAGTCACTGGCAGACTCGATATGCTGACATGGCTATCGCAGCGGCTCGACCTGCCATATATTTTTGGACCTACAGCAGACCCCTTCTGGGGAAATGCAATCCTCAGCCGCTACCCTATCGTAAGATATACCCAGCATGATCTGCCACCGCGCGATCTATTCGTATTGCGGGGCTTCACTGCGGCACTGATAGAACTGGGCAACGGCTATAGCCTCCAGGTTATTGACACCCACTATCATCACATCGAGGGAGACTCAAGTATTCGCCAGAAGCAATCCGATAGCATCATTGCCTTCTGGGAGGGTGAAGTGCGTACTGTGCTAATGGGAGACCTGAACGCGGAACCCGGTCACTTTGAGATGGAGATGTTGCAGGTCGCTGGCCTTATAGACGCCATGGCAGGAGTAGACCCTCCAGAATATACTTTTCCCTCTTTCGATCCCGACAGACGTATCGATTATATATGGGTCTCTCCCGACCTGACGGCGAGCGGTGCTCACGTGCCGGTGAGCACTGCCTCCGACCATCTACCAGTAATCGCTGAAATTGACCGCTAAATAGCGAAAGCAGCTTCCAAACCCGCTATAGGAATGGGTGCTGCTCTCGCATTTTTAATTTCGTTACCACACGAATCCTTGGGGAGCTTTCCTGTTTAACCTTATTTCTCCCTCTCCACTACGGTGGCGATGCCACATCCCGCACCACCGCACAACGTCTGCATACCCCACCTGAGGTTGTTGCGCACCATCCAGTGAACCATCTCGATGAAGTAGAGGACGCCAGAACAGCCTATTGGATGCCCGATGGCTATCGCTCCACCTGTAGGGTTTATTCGCGGGTCGTCATAGGCTATGCCGAACTCGTCACAGAAGGCCATGACCGGTGATGCAAAGGCCTCATTGGGCTCAAAAACTTCCATATCATCCATCGTGACCCCAGCACGAGCGAGTGCCTTCTTCATCGCCGGTATTGGGGCGAGAAGCTGTATCTTTGGCTCGCCACCAGCCACCGCCATCGACCTTATGGTCACCATGGGCTCAAGTCCCAACTCCTTCGCCTTCTCCTTGGACATCAGCATGCAGGCTGCCGCACAATCGACAATGCCCGACGAACTCCCGGCGGTTACCTTCCCTCCCTCTTCCGCCTTCTTGAACCTCGGTTCAAGCTTCTGCATCCTCTCCCACGCAGCATCAGGGTTATCCAGTGCCTCAGCCCTGGGAGTCTCATCCTTATCGACGATTACCGGTGACTGGCCCTCCTCCTCTACTTTGGCGGGCACGATTTTCTTCCTGTACCACTCCTCCTCCCTCATCGCCTTCACCGCCTTCTGATGGCTCCACAGCCCTAACCTGTCCATATCCTCGCGCGAGTAGTCATACCTTTGAGCAATCGTCTCAGCGGAGAGACCCATGCTTAGAATCTCAGCCCCTCCTCTCTTCGCAACCTCGGGGTGGAAGGAAACGGGGAGCCCGGCCTTTATCGCCGCCTGGACCTGGGAGCCCATGGCGTAGTGGCTCATGTTCTCCACCCCGCAGGCAATGAAGATGTCGCCACAACCTGTCATGATCGCCTGTGCCTGAGAGTTGATCGCCTGAAGCCCTCCATTGCAGTAGCGGTCGATGGTCCAGCCGCAGACCTCGTCCGGAAGCCCCGATGCCAGCACGGCAAACCTGCCTATATTCCCGCCTTGCTCGCCGATTTGCATCGAGCACCCGCAGGCTACATCCTCGATCCATACGGGGTCAAATTCGGGGCATTTCTCCTTCACCCGCGCCATCAGACCCTCGATCACCTGGGCGATCAGCACCTGCGACGAAACGTTCATGTAGGCCCCGGCCTTCTCCATCCCCTTCCAACCCGACCTCCCGGTGGGTAGTCGAACCGCCTCTACAACCACAGCTTCTGTTAGCTCTTTCAACCTTCTTCCTCCTTAATAGTATTTCTCAGAAGCCTCCAGATGATCGCCTCAGCCTCCTTTACTACCCTTTCTGCTTCCCGTCCAAATCGACCTGGCTGGGCTCAGAGCACACTATATGGTAGTATACCATGTTTAACACTAATCACCAAAAATGAGTATCTCGTCGATAGTAGTTTGCATAGCATTAGCCACATTGTGAGCTAGCTTAAGAGAAGGATTATATTTCCCCTGTTCCAAAAAGATAATAGTTTCCCGTCTTACGCCTACCATCTCGGCCAGTCGTTCCTGCGTCAAGTTCTGCTTGGCTCGGTATTCCTTTATCTTTGTTCTCATGCTCATCTAGCTCTTACCGTGTCGGTCAAGTTGACATCTCATCGAGGGCTTGCGATAATTTGGTAACCCCATGGCCCTGGTTGGGCTCATTGCGGAGATGATATGTCCCAAGAAGAGAGCCTCGTTCTTGCTGCTTTGCTCCACGATGTAGGGAAGTTCTGGCAGCGAACTTCTCACCCGCTCGAACAGAAGGACCGGGCCCATGCCCTACTCTCACGCCAGTTTATCCTGGACCATTTTGGCCAGAAATGGAGCCAAAGTGCCAGCCTGGCCTCGGCACATAACCGACCTGACGGTTACTTGAGCAAGTTGATTCAGCTTGCAGACCATCTATCGTCCCTAGAAAGAGAACACCAGGAGGAGGGCAACCCCGCTGTCAAACAGCTCCTGTCCGTCTTCTCAAAGGTTGGTACCGATAGCAGCCCCTTCTACTTTCCTTTAAAGCCGTTGGATCTCCACAGGGACACTATCTTTCCCAAGCAAGATACAGACAAGGAACCAGAGAAGTCCTACACTGAACTGTGGGATAATTTTATCCGAGAAACGGCAGCGGTCACGGGGCTGTATGGGACAGATTTCCCAGCACTCATCAATACGTTTTATCACCTTCTGTGCAAGTTCACCTGGTGCATCCCCAGCGCCTACAATGCGGACATCCCCGATGTCTCGCTGTTTGACCATCTCCGCACCACCTGTGCCATCGCCCTTAGCCTGTATCGTTCCGGCATCTCTGAGGCTGAGGTGGATTTACTGCTCGCGGGCAGCTCTGATGCGGCGAAAGAGAAACCATGTCTGTCACTGATAGGCGGTGATATTTGCGGCGTGCAGCGTTTCCTCTACACGCAGACTTCCAAGGGGGTAGCCAAAGGGCTTCGCGGGCGCTCCTTTTACCTGGAACTCCTGACTGAGGTAGCAGCCCTGTGGCTGTTACGCCAGTTAGGGCTCTACACCGTCAACCTGCTCTATGCTGGCGGGGGGCACTTTTATATTCTGGCACACCACGTCGACGGTCAGACACTATCATCGCTGCGTAGAGATTTTTCACAGGCGTTATTGAAGCATCACCGCGATGGACTGTGCCTGGCTCTCACAACTCAAGAACTGTGCCCGCAGGACTTCGGCCATTTCTCCGAAGCATGGGCTGGTGTCCACAAAAAGCTTGGCTGGGCAAAGCGGCGGCCATTTGGCGACCTGGCACCAGGGGAATTCTATGAAGAGATTCTCAAACCAAAAGGTGCCAGAGAACCTGCAGACATATGCGCGGTGTGCGGAGCTGAGGATGCGCGCCATAAGCTCGGAGAGGGAGAAGAGAGAGAATGTGACCTGTGCCATTCTCTCAAACACCTGGGAGAGCAACTGGCGGATGCCAACTATCTCCTTATCGCCCCCAGACAAGAGGGTCAGCAAGATGTTCAGGTTCAAGGATGGCAGAAGCTCTTCTTCTTTGGTCTGGGCTTTGTAGTGAGGCTCCTGGATGAACCCCATCAGGTGGATTTGAATAGGCTCGGCCCAGGGGCGACATTGCTGAAACTGAACTCCACTGACTTTCTGAGCACCGAGGTAGTCAATGCTATCAAGGCAGCAAAGAATCCACCAGCGCTTGGCTTTCGCCTTCTAGCCCAGGCATCACCACGAAAGAAGGAGGAGCCTGCAGAGATTGCGGACTTTGAGACCATTGCTCAGGCATCTGAAGGGGTGCCTTTATTGGGTGTCCTGCGCATGGATGTGGACGACGTGGGATGGCTTTTCCAACATGGGCTCGGCGAAGATGCCAGCATATCCAGAGTCTCTTCAATGAGTTTCCTTCTCCGTCTCTTCTTCGAGGGCTGGCTGAATAGCGTGTGTGCGACGAGGAACCCCCATGACGGAAAAGACAAGGTCTACGCCATCTATACCGGAGGTGATGACCTTCTTGTCACCATCAGCTGGAGTGAGATAGCCGAGCTTGCCTGGAATATACACCGCGACTTTTCAGAGTTTACTTGCTGCAACCCCTTGGTGCACATCTCGGGCGGGACGACAGTTGATGACCCCCACTTCCCTCTGTATCAACTAATTGAAGCAGCCACAGAATCTTTGGAGAGCGGCGCCAAGCGAATGCCGGGGAAGAACGCCTTCACCTTCCTCGGCCAGACGCTCAACTGGTCACAGTTTCAGAAGGTGAGAGAGTGGCGCGATATCTTGAAGGATATAATAGCCATCGATGGACGGATGGAACAGGGTAAGGCGCCTCGAACTCTGCTTAATCTATTAATGGAGCTTCACCAAAGCTACCTCGAAGGACAGACGATGAACGCCGACAGGCGGCTGTTCCATGGGCCAACGATTCACTACGGCCCCTGGATGTGGCACGCAGCCTACCATCTTTCCCGCATGATGGAACGGGTAGAAGGCCCGGCCCAAGCCCAACTGGCAGATATAAGGGAAGCTCTAATGCAAGCCCCGCGCCTGTCAGTTGAGCTTCCTCAGATAGCACTGGCGGCACGGTGGGTGAAACTGCTCACTCGCACGGAGGGACTATGACGCAGGTGAAAGGGTCTTCAGCAGAGTCTCAGCCACAAAAGAAACTGGTGTCTTCAGCGGAAATGCGCAAGATCATTGTCGATGGAGATGCCGAGGTGCTGGTAAACTGCGCCGAGCGTGTAGGTAGGAAGCTAAAAGAAATGAACCTGGCCACGCATCAAATACGAGGTATCCTCGGTGATATTCATATGATCGAGATGACCTGGCCCTCTAGTGCGGCTGAAGCACAGCGGGAGCTCCGTCTGCTGAAGCCCAAGCTGGCATATCAGTCAAAGAAAGTGAAGGAAACACTGGATGGACAGGATGTATTTCCTGTGGAGGAGCTGCGAGAGGTCATTTGCCGCGTTATTGACATCGTGTTGGAGCAACCAGACGAGCCAGAGGCAGGGGAAAAGGCGAATATGGGAGGGACGGAGCGTTACAACTCCTTCAGGCGCTTAGTGAATTTCTTTGAGGCCATTGTCGCATATCACCGCTACCACGGCGGCAGGGACTAGGGGAGTGCAATGACAGAAACCGAACGTAAAATCCAGTTGCATGGAAGGATATTTATCACCGGCAGCATAGAAATCGTAACCGGCCTCCACATCAGATCGGCAAGGAGAGCTTTAGCCATTGGCGGTTTGGACAATCCTGTGGTGCGCGACCCTCTTACCAACCGCCCCTACATCCCCGGCTCCTCGCTAAAGGGAAAATTGCGCTCCCTGCTGGAAAAGCACTATAACAAATCTCAACAATGGGCAATGGGTGGAGTTCGTATCCATGCCTGTTACAAGTTTGACGAAAAGGGAAACAGAATACCCGACGAAGAAGCCTACTTAAACTGTCAGGTCTGTCCCATCTTTGGCATACCGGCAGGGTTTGCCGTGCTACCAACCCGCCTCATAGTGCGGGATGTGCCCCTTGACGAGAACAGCGCACAAAGGCTGGCCAGGACCAGGACTGAACTCCCCTTCACCGAGGTCAAATGGGAAACATCCCTTGACCGGGTTACCGCGGCGGCTACTCCCCGCCAGGTCGAGCGGGTGCCTGCCGGCGCCATCTTTGCCCCCTTGGAACTGGTTTACAACGTGTACGAGGAATCCGATGTGGACCGTTTCCTGCACCTGCTGGACGCTATGCAGTTTCTGGAGGATGACTATCTCGGTGGCCTGGGAACCCGGGGCAGTGGCAAGATCGCTTTCCAGGAGCTTTCACTGACCGTCCGCACCCGCGAGCGGTATCTGGAGGAGAAGACCTTCGAGAAGGGGTTGTCCCTGAGAGAACTCATTGTTAAGGAAGAGGAGGCGATGAACTGGTTACGCCAGACGTTCTCCTGGTAAATGTTGACCATGGCAGAGATATGGCTCTACAAGCTTAAGCCCCGCTCGGCCTTTCACTTCGGTGAAGCGAGTCTGGGCATTGAGGCTACGGACGAAGTCTTCCATTCCGATTCATTTTTTGGCGCTTTGGCCATAGGTGTGAGAATGTGGGAGGGCGAGAATGCGTTGGTTGAGCTTCTCTCCCAGTTTCAGGAGCAGCCACCTTTCAGAATCACCTCCCTGTTCCCCTATGCTGGCGAGGTGCTTCTTTTCCCCAATCCCATGGTCAATCTACCCCTTGAGAGAGAAACCGAAGAAAAGGGAAGTGTTCGGCTTAAAGACGTACGCTTCATCTCCCAGGGTATCTTGGAACCCATACTTCGTAGCGAGCCCCTGGACGGGCATCTGGTTAGGGATAACTTTTGTCAGGGTGGAAGGGTATGGCTTACACAGCAGGAGCGCACCGCCTTGCCGCTAGCGGGAGATGAACCTATCCTGTGGCGGCGTCACACCGTGCCCAAGGTTGCCGTGGATCGACTGGGTGTGGCTTCACATAGCTATTATGCCGCACAGGTTGGTTTCTCCCCTGGCTGTGGTCTCTATTTCCTTCTCGAAGTTGAAGACCCTGCTTCAAAAAGGCTTGTGGAAAGCGCACTACACTATTTATCTGAGGCTGGACTTGGTGGCGAAAGGAGCGCTGGTTATGGCCAGTTTTCGTTCGAGTCCGCCAGCCCATTTGCGCCATTCTGGCCTACAGATGGAGATTCGTTCATCACCCTTTCGCTTTATCACCCCTCACTGCAAGAACTAGAGGCCGGCGTCCTAGATGGACACGCTGCCTACGAGCTTACTCAGTGGGGTGGGTGGGTGAACTCCCCGGAGCGAGCGGGGCAGAGGCGCAAGTCCGCTAGCTTCATCGGTGAAGGGTCTGTGCTGTGCTCCTTGGGCAAGCCTAGCTATGGGGAACTGGTAGATGTTACACCGGAACTGGAGCCCCAGAAGCACCCTGTGTACCGCTACGGGTTTGCCTTCCCTATTGGAGTTCAGAGAGGGGGAGGATTTCGATGAGCCGTGAGCTGCACAGCACCTATCGGCTGACCCTGGAGACCCTCTCACCCATTCACATCGGCTCAGGGAAAGGTGAGTTGCTCCAGGACTACGATTTCATTGTGGAGGGGAACCGGGCACTGGTAGTGAACCTGAATCGGCTGCTGGGGGAGATAGACGACAAGAGGCGCACAGCGGCAGCAGTGGATCCGAGGCTGAGCCTTCTGCTGACCCCAGAGGAGATAGAGCGAGTCAAAGCCTATGAGATAGATATCGCCGCAGGGCACCCTGACCATATTCGCGAGCACGTAAAGGACGCCTTTGACAGGCTTTACATTCCCGGAAGCTCGATAAAGGGGGCGCTGCGCACAGCCCTGGCCTGGTCCGCCCACCACGGCGCACTCACGCTGGGCGGGCTGGGTGAGCGCAATGACCCCAGAAAGGCCGATGACTCGGTGGAGGCGGGGCTATTCGACTACGACCCGAGGGACAGCCATCGCGACCTGCTACGTGCCCTGCGGTTAACCGACGCATACCCACAGGATGGTGTCATGCCCAGAGCACTGCCGGTCACCGTCTTTTCGCTTTGCGGTCAGCCACCTTCTCTCAAACCAAGGGGAGAGCCAACTTTTTTGGAGGTGATCCCTAAAGGGACCGCCATTGAGGCTGCCCTGACTCTGGATAGATATATTCTTCGGCCTGAACGCAGGGTGCGGCGAATGTATCACTTTCGCAGGCGACACTTTTTCGACCAGTTGGTGGAACGCTGTCGTGCCTTCTCCGCAGAGATAGTCAAGCTCGAACTTCAATTCTACAGCGATTGCGGCATCTGGAAGTTGCAGGGGTTCTACGAGGCGTTGGCGAGGAGGCAGGCTTCACTGCAGTCTGGCGAATTCCTCCTGCCCATCGGTTGGGGCACCGGTTGGTTGGGCAAGACCCTGGGGACCAAGTTGACCTCTGCTGAGGTAAGCATGGTTGTCGAGACCTATCACCTGGAGAAGTGGCAGGGCTCGCTATTCCCCAAAGTCTTCCCCAAGACCAGGCGGCTCGTTGGAGATGGGCAGGCTAGAGAACCGCTCGGCTGGGTGAGAATGAGCCTGCAAGGCGTTGACGGCCGTCAAAGTGTTTGAGAAACAGCCTCAAAGTCATAGCTGGCTGCGAGAAAGGACGTTAATAGTCAGAAGGGGATCCTAGTTCACTAGGCATAGAAGCTCACTGGAGGTAACGAAAAGAAATGCTGCTAAGCGCCGTCATCGCGCTACAAGTCCGCAAGGAAGCATTGTTGTCCCCCTACCTGGGCAAGGCAGCGCACGCGCTATTTCTTCGACTTGTGGCCACTGCTGACCCCATGATGGGAGCCAAGCTACACGATGATAGTGAGGCCAAGCCCTTCACTGTGTCGGGCCTTATGGGCCTACATGGGAGGAGAGAAACAGTTCGTATCAATGCTGGCCAGGCTTGCATATTGCGCTTCACCAGCTATGAGGACGGTCTCTCAAGCCTGCTGGCTGACAAAGTGCTGCCATCGCTGCCTCAGGAGTTTGAACTGGAGAACACCCTCTTTTCAGTCAAGGATGTTTTCATGGAAAGCGGCGCTCATCCCTTGAGCAGACGAACCTCCTATCAGGAGCTAGCTCAAGGGCATTTGCTTGAAGCCAGAAGCGCCCCCAGAAGGGTCAAGCTCTTTTTCACCTCGCCTACTACATTTAGGTCGGGGGGGAAGAATGTGCCTCTGCCGCTTCCAGGATTGGTGTTTGGCAGCCTGGCCGACCGATGGAATGCGGTGTCACCAATCACCATCTCCAGGGAGGTAAGGCGTTACGCCGAGGAATGTGTGGCAATATCCCAATGTCAGCTCAAAACACGTACGGTAGAAATTGCCGGAGGCAAACAGGTAGGTTTCATAGGTTCGTGCTCGTATGTCGCGCTGAGGCATGACGCTTACTGGCTTAGGGTTATAAACCTGTTGGCGGAATTCGCCTTTTACAGCGGCGTGGGCTATAAAACAACTATGGGGTTTGGCCAAACGTTCACCCATCGCTTCGCTGCAAAACGCTCCACCTCACAAGAAAGCTGAGAATCGTTGTAATCCCACTATTAGCCCCGCAGCGCTAATCGCAAAGCAAATAAAACTCTAATCTTGTTTAGATATATGAATGACATCTTCCCGCTATTGCGAGGCTTGTCCCAAACGAAGTTAGCCATCCCAGTAGTGGCTTTCAATTGAACGCCCCCACTATTCCGTTCGCCCTGTCCGCCTTGCGGATTCCGATACTCCGTTTGCCCTGAGCCTGTCGAAGGGTCTTCCCTTCTGACCGAGGTCAGGGAGTGTCCCCTGTAAGCACATCCCAGGGCGAGAGGGCATGCAAGAATGACGAGAACGCTGCGAAGCAGGTATCGTAAGGATGGAGTGAGGTTTCATAAACGAGTATAACCTATTGCCAATGTTGGGCGAAAGTGGTAGCATTTTGGTGTTGATCAGAGATATTGTTAATAAACTAACGCTCATCTAGGATGATGTGGTTAGCTTAAACTTAGCCACAGTGTTGTCGTCAGGGGCTCGTAGCTCAGTGGCAGAGCGATCGGCTCATAACCGATTGGTCGTAGGTTCGAATCCTGCCGAGCCCACCATGTAATGCTTCCCCCTCACTTATCAGGGGGATTTTTGTTGTTGTTATTGACAGCCCCCCCACCCTAAATTAGAATGAGGTGAGAGGATGTGAGGTGAGCAAAGGAAGGCAGCTATATGAGCTTCAAGAAGTTGACCTGGAGATAGAGGCGAAAAGGGAAGCTCTGTCTAACGTGCAGAGCCGATTAGGCCAGAGCCATGCTCTAGATGAGGCCCGCGCTAATCTTGCCACACAGAAGAACTGCGTTGATGAGCTAAATGCAAGCCAGCGAGCCGGGGAGTGGGAGGTGGAGGATCTGCGAACGAAGGTCGCCGTTATAGAGCAGAAGCTTTATGGTGGCACGGTGAAAAACCCCAAAGAGCTGGCAAGCCTTCATGAGCAGGCGGAACATCTCAAAAAGAGACGGAGGGAAGAGGAGGATAAAGTACTTGACATAATGACTGAAATGGACGCAGCACAGGCGAACTTGGCGATGATAAGCCAGAAGGTAAAAAGTCTTAAGAAAAGCTGGAAGGAGGAGCAGGCCGAGCTTTCCCGGGAGCAGGATAGGTTAAGCACTAACTTGGCTAACCTTGAACAGAAGCGAAAAGATCTCGGCTCAAGGGTTGATGCAGCGAGCCTGAGGCTTTATGAGGAACTAAGGACAAAGAAACAGGGCAGGGCAGTGGCCAAGGTTGAACAGGGCATGTGTCAGGGGTGCAGAATTGTCCTCCCGGTGAGAGAGTTACAGCGGGCAAGAGCAAGTCAAGAACTGGTGCAGTGTGGTAATTGTGAGAGGATTCTTTACGTGAGCTAGACGATGAGAACGATTGGCTATTTTCGAGTAAACAAAGAAACTGAGAAAGCCCCCTCACTGGTGGAGCAGCAGGAAGGCTTTGCTCGCTTTTGCCAGGAACGGGGTTACCAGCCGGTAATGACCTTTGTTGATGCGGGCTCCCCAGGGAAACTTGGCCGAACTCAGTATCAGCGCATGCTCAGCTACATCCGAAGGGATGGAACGGACACTATAGTTGTGGTGAAAAGTCTTAGCCACCTTCACCCCGACGCGCAGGAATTGATGTATCGCCTTATCGAGCTTGATGCCCTCGGGGCAAAGGTTCTCTCAATCGATGAAGAGCTTGCCAGCCCCTTGGAGATAGTTATCCAGATTTGGTCTACCCGGCGCCATAGTGGAATAAGAGGAGATGCCGTTAGGGAGGCGATGAAGCTCAGGGCAGTCAGAGGAAAGGGATTGGGCAAGCCACCCTATGGCTATAAGCTGGGTGCCGACAAGAGGCTGGAGATCGTCCCTGAAGAGGCGGCCAATGTAGAACTCATTTATCGACTTTATGTTCAAAAAAACATGGGCGTGCGCCTCATCGCTCGATACCTGAATGAGCAGGGCATCACCACCAGAAGAGGCGGCATGTGGAGCATCGTTGGCATCCGAGATATCCTGCGCAATCGGGCATACCTGGGGACATCCTCCCGTTTCGGCTTCAGGGTTCCCGACAGCCACCGACCGATAATCAATCATGACACCTTCAACAAAGTGCAAGAACGACTTACTGCCAAGACAAAACCAAGGGCTCGCGCCCAAAGGCCGCCTTTCCCCCTATCAGGTCTGGCTTACTGTGGATACTGTGGCAACAGGATGATCGGCGTGAACCGCAGTCAAACCTGGACAACGCTCAAGAAGGGGGGGAAGAGGAAGGGGGAATATCGCTACTACCAGTGCCAGTCGAGAACCAATCAAAGCGTTTGCCAATACCATACAAGGAGAGCTGACGATTTAGAGGGCTTTGTGCTCGACACACTACGGAGTTCAAGCAATCCTGAGGCTCTGGCAAAATTGACTAAGGTGCGTGATTCCACTGACGAAACGTCAGAGCACACGCGGCTAGAGAGAAAGCTGAAGGCTTTGGATCGAAAATTCCGAGAGTACCTCGACCAGGCGACCGAGGGTGCTATCTCCCTGGAAGAATTCCGAGTTGTGAGTGGGGATTTGCTTTTAGAGAGGCGTCTTTGGGAGCAAAGGGTTGCCCTTATTGAAGCTGAAGCAAAGCAGGAGATAACCTCCGAGCACCGGAAGGAGTATATGCTGGAGAAGCTAGAAGAGCTTCGAGAGCGATGGGACACCATGACGTCACCAGCAAGAAAAGCGCTGCTTCAACATTTGATCGAACGCATTGTGGTCTACGACGACCACGTAGAAACTATCCTCATGCTGTGATTAGCCTATGGCAAAACGCATAACCATCTATACCGACGGCGCTGCTCAGCCCAACCCAGGGCCTGCCGGCGTAGGCGTCGTCATCCTGGATGAATCAGGAGCGGTTATATTCGAGGCCTCGCATAGTATTGGCTACGCCACAAACAACCAGGCAGAATATAAAGCTGTCATCAAAGGTCTCGAGGAAGCAGCAAGGTTACACGCAGAGCATATTGAGGTCAGGTCTGACTCAGAGCTTCTGGTGAAGCAGATCAAAGGCGAATACCGAGTAAAGAATCCAGGGCTGAAGCCTCTATTTCAGCAAACCCAACGACTGATGAAAGCATTTCCGTCTATTGACATCGTCCACATCCCCAGGGAGCAGAACAGAGCAGCAGATGCATTAAGCCGCAAGGCATTGAGACGCACTTAATTGATTTGGCGTCGGCTTTATTGTAAACTGAAGTTGGCCAGGCAAACCGGGTGACCGCTCCCCGATTTATCGGGGGGAGGAAAGTCCGAGCTCCACCGGGCAGGAGGCTGGGTAACTCCCAGGCCTCGGTAACTCACGTTATCGGGGACGGAAAGTGCCACAGAAACATACCGCTCCGATTTATCGGAGTAAGGGTGAAATGGCGAGGTAAGAGCTCACCGCTCCGGTGGTGACACCGGGGGCAGGGCAAACCCCCTCCGGAGCAAGACCAAATAGCGGGGAAGAGGACGCCCGGCCTCGTTACAACCCCCGGGTGGGTCGCTTGACCCTGATGGTAACATCAGGGCTAGATAGATGGTCACCGCCCCAACACTGTTGGGATACAGAACTCGGCTTATAGGTTTGCTTGGCCGGCTCTTATATATACAATGGCGAATCAGATGTATTCAACTTACCCAATCGACGACCTAAGGACAAGATTCATCGGCCAGAAGACCCTCTACTATCCGGTTACCTCCTCCACCATGGATGTAGCAAAACAGGCGATAAGAGACGGTGCAAGAGAGGGCACCATCATCATTGCCGATTACCAAACCTCCGGCCGAGGGCGTCTAGGCCGCAAGTGGATCACCTCTCCAGATGACAGTATTCTGCTCTCCATTATCCTCTACCCAGAGATTGAACAGCTTCGCCTGCTCAACATGATTGCTGCCCTAGCTGTTGCCCAGAGCATTGAGAAGCTTACCGACCTCAAGCCGATTCTCAAGTGGCCCAACGACGTCCTTATCGAGGGGAAAAAGGTAAGCGGTGCCCTGATTGAGAGCGATGTCCAGGGAGAACAAGCCAATTCCGCCATCGTGGGCATCGGGTTAAATGTCAATCTCGATCCCTCGTCGATGCCGGAGATTTCAGAAACCGCTACCAGCCTTAAGGAGATGCTTGGGCGGGAGGTTTCCCGCCTGGATATGCTCGAGTCCTTGCTTTGCGAATTCGAAGAGCTATGTCAGGCATTGCACCACGGTGAGCCTATCCACAAGGAATGGCAACGGCGACTGGATACCAAAGGCAGAGAGGTTGCGGTAAAACAGGGTAATGAGGTTTTGGAGGGCTATGCTGAATCGGTCGATAAGGATGGGAACCTGCTTCTGCGGTGCCCTGACGGAACTCTGGCGACTATCATATCCGGGGATGTCACGCTCAAGGCGAAGAACTATTAAGCTAGAAGACCTAAGCCCTCCAGTTTCTTAGCAACCTCGCCAAGATTTAATTTTTCCAGTTTAGCCTTTCTTTGAAAACCAGTGGCGACATCCCAACCCCGAATTTGGTAATACTCATCTTTCATCTTTTCAAACTGGTCCCGTTCAACAACCATCCCTTTTCTGGATAAAACCTCGCCATCCTTGCCAGGAACTATGCAATTCGGGTTGCCATAATCGCCTCTCAGCGGCCTAGTGAAATTGAACTCCTCCAGAGAATCATAATCTCTTCCTTCGTGTCCTTCCCTGGTGAGGATGGCCCGTTGCAAATTCAAGACCCTCTCCCCAATTTCATATAGACCATCCTCATCCAAATCCCTTCCCGTTACTGCCGCACAAACCTGGCTCTCCAGGGTAGGGTCACCGACGTGGTCTGCAGATAGCGTGCTATGAATAAAAGGCCAGCAGAAATCACATAGAATGAGGCATTCCTTGGCGTACTGGCGGTCCTGAATCTTGGCCGCGGCCAGGGCCTTTCCTTCATATGTAGAGAAGTCTGCTGCTATTTCACTCCCCCAGAATCGTTTACCTATGGCCCGCATAACCTCAGATGTAACGTAGATATTCTCCACCCCCATGGCCCCCACAGCCCAAAACATAGCCAGCGCACTGATCTCGTGAAGCTGTTGAATGGGCAATCTTGGCTCCATGGCGTAGAAAAGGCCAGTTGTAATATATAACCTGGGCCCATAGATGGCATTGGAGCCAGTCCTAGTAATATAATCTGTAAGCAACGCCCGGCCTTTAGTGCCGATGGTTTCGGCAGCTTTATGGGTGCCTTCAGCCAGCAGGTCCCCAAATCCGTCCCGGTGAGCTACTTTCCACAGGAATGTCTCGATAAATTCCCTGCTCCCCAGCTTAGAAAGAGGAATGCCGGTTTGCTCATCAGTTAAGAGCTTTGCCTGGTAGCATCTGGAGAGCCACATGATCATGGTCTCAACGGCACGGGTATCGACTCCATATTCATCGCAGAGCTTGTTGGCCTCAAAGGGAACCTCGCTTATTTCGCCATAATAGCGTTGAGCTCGGGCTTCATAGAATAGGCCAGCCTGGCACATGAATTTCCCCGTGATCCCACTCATCGCGGTATAGTTTGCCCGCATACATCCACTGATGCAGCCGTAACATATATCTTTCTTGAGCCTATCTGAGTGCACTATCGCGGGTACTACCGCTGAGTACAATTCAGGCCTGTCCTTTGCTTCTCGACGCAGCCGTTTCCTCAGCTTTGTAACTCTCTCCGCGTCAGCCACCTCAACCCTTCTCTTGCTCCCTCTTACCGCGATGGCCTTCAGATTCTTGGAGCCCATCACAGCCCCTAATCCACCCGAGCCAGTAGCATCACTGTCCGCCAAAACAGTGGCAAAGGTTACCATATTTTCACCGGCTGGGCCCACAGCCACCACCCGCACCGATTTCCCTAGTTCCTCCTTGAGTCTCTCACGACACGAAATATCGCCTTGGCCAACAAGATGAGTTGCCTCTCTTATTTCTACACGATCATTATCGACCCACAGGTAGACTGGCTTATCCGCCTTCCCATAAACGACCACGCCATCATAGCCAGCGAATTTAAGCTCAGCACCCCACGAACCGCCCAGGTTGCAATAGGAGAATTGATTGCTAACGGGGGATTTTCCACAAACTTGCCATCGAGAACCAGCGAAACCGGGAACGCCACCAATGGGACCCGTTATGAAAATGAGCCTGTTCTCTGGGTCGAAGGCTGTAATATCTGGGGGAATCTCATCCCAATAGATCTTTACCGCTATCCCCCTTCCTCCGAGAAATAGCTCTTCATAGCTGGCAGTCGGGACCTTGTTGACATCCCCGGTCGAAAGATTCACACGTAAGATTTTTCCGGCATATCCTGCAAAATGGCCCATTGCTCCCCTAATTCGCTTGGCTGCCCGCCCATGTCTAATTAGCCAATGGACAGGTTATATCCAGTCTGCCCCTCGGCCAAATTATTAGCTTACTCCTTCTTGTCTGGCATGAAGGCTCTGAGCAGATCCAGAGGCAAGGGGAATACCAGTATCTGAGACTTGTCCGTTGCAATCTCGCTGAGGGTCTGCAGATAACGCAATTGCAGCGTTGTCGGCTCCCTGCCGATGACTGCGCCCGCCTGAGCTAGCTTCTCGGAAGCCTGTAGCTCACCCTCGGCATGTATGATCTTGGCTCTCCTCTCCCTCTCCGCCTCAGCCTGCGCCGCCATAGCCCGCTGCATCGATTGGGGAAGCTCCACGTCCTTGACCTCCACCACGCTCACCTTAATCCCCCACGGCTCCGTCTGTTCATCGATAATCTGCTGCAGTTGCTGATTTATCTTATCACGCTGCGCCAGCAGTTCATCAAGCTCCGACTGGCCGAGCACGCTCCTTAAGGTGGTCTGGGCTATCTGATAGGTCGCCAGCCTGTAGTCATAGACCTCGATCACTGCAGCCTCCGGGTGCATCACCCTGAAGTAGACCACTGCATTGACCTTAAGGGTGACATTGTCCCTGGTGATTGCCTCCTGAGAGGGAACATCCATGGTAATGACACGGGTGTCTATCTTTCGCATGCGGTCAAAGAAGGGTATGATGAAGCGCAGTCCGGGCTTTCTTGTGCCCTGTAGTCGGCCCAGGCGAAACACCACGCCCGCTTCATACTGCATGACGATCTTTATAGCAGACGTCAGCAGAAAGAGCACTACTATCGCAATTATGACATATACTATCCAGTCCACTTTCATTCACCTCCTGTTTTGTTTTTCCTGGTTACCACTAGTCTTAGTCCATCGACCTTTGTTATTACCACCTCCTCTCCTGGCTCAACCTTTCCTTCATCTACTGTCGCCTCCCAGAGTTCCCCGTGCACAAAGACCCTACCTTTTGGGTCGAGGGTCGTTCTGGCGACCGCCACCTTGTCTACCATCGCGTCTCGCCCTGTCTGCTGCCGTGTTCGATGAGTGCGCAGGACTGATGCAATGACGAAGATGAAAAAGGCGGTAACAGCGATCACCACCCCGGCAATGAGGACAGGATTTATGCTAAACAGTGGGTTGGTCATCAAGACCATCGAGCCTATGGCAAAAGAAGCGATGCCACCCAAAGCAAGCAAACCATTGGTTGCAGTGAACATCTCCGCAATAAACAGGCCAAAGGCAAGAACTATTAGTATGATACCAACATAGTTAACCGGGAGCATCCCCAAGCCATAGAAGGAAAGTAAAAGACAGATTGCACCGACAACCCCGGGAAAGATCGTCCCTGGACTGAATAACTCGAGCATTATTCCAAGCATACCCAGGCTTAAAAGGATATAGGCGATATTGGGGTCAGTGATGGCGAATAGAAAGCGCTCTACAGAGCCCATGCCGATGTAATTGATGTTGGCGCCCTCAGTCTCCAGGGTGACAACCTCCCCGCTTAATAGTGTTACCTGCCATCCATCGAGTTGAGCCAGCAGGTCGTCCATATTATCGGCCATAAAATCGATGACCCCTAACTCCAAGGCCTCTGAAGCGGGGCTTGACTTGCTTTCCCTTACTGCGGCTTCAGCCCAGTCAGCGTTGCGCCCTCTTGTTTCAGCGATGCTTCTAATGTAGGCGACGGCGTCGTTTACCACCTTATCCTCCATAGTCTCATCCATCCCATCCTCGCCAATGGCAACAGGATGAGCCGCGCCAATTTCCGTTGCCGGCGCCATCACCGCCACATGAGCCGCCAAAGTGATAAAGGCCCCAGCCGAAGCAGCCCTTGCCCCCGTGGGCATGTAGACCACTACAGGAACATCGGCTCCCATAATATGTTGCACGATATCGCGCATCGAGCTATCAAGCCCCCCTGGCGTATCCATCTCGATGATACAAGCGGTTGCACCGTGCTCCTCAGCCAGCTCAATCCCCCGGTCAATATAGCCAGCCAGCACCGGAGTGATCGCCCCCTTAACCCTCAGTACATCGACTTGGGAGCTCTCGGCGCTCACCTCTCCAGATACCAAGAGAAGGGACAGCCCAAGAAATATAACGAAAAGCCAAAACTTTCTCATACTCAACGCTGCCGAAGTTTATAGGTTTATTATAGTTGCGTCAAGGTCTTTTTACAATTGAGCACCCTTGGAAAGAGCAAGGCATCACCAATCATATGAACGCCCCTTAATACGTGATTCCAGATTCAAAAGACTCACCTATCAGGTGGCTCTTTCTGAGGCGTGAAAGTCCTTCTGTGAAGGATTCCTTCACGAAAGCTGAGGGAGAGGACTCCCTCAGTCCTCAAAAAGAATCCACGGATCAAGGACGACTGGGTGGCGTTGAAGGCTTAAGGCAATTGGTGTAGAATGGCCTCAACTTTGTAAAAAGGCGGCAAGGATGAAAGTATCCAAGTGTAAAGGGATGGTCGATCTGCTTCCTCTTGACATGACCAAGTTTCGGCATATAGAGCAGGTGTTTCGAGACTCCTGCCTAAAACGGGGCTATTATGAGATAAGAACACCGACTCTCGAGTATCTCCACCTTTTCACTGCAAGTGGGACGCTGACTCCAGGTATGCTTGGTAGAGTGTATTCCTTCCTCGACTGGGATGGCTGGAGCGGGGAGAGGATAGTTCTAAGACCTGATGGTACTATCCCTGCTGTCAGGCTTTACCTGGAGAACCTAGAGAGTGGCAAGATAACGAAACTTTTCTATGTAGAAAACACCTTCACCTTTGAGGAGACGGGGAGAGAACGGAGGGAACGTTGGCAATGTAGTGCTGAGCTAATCGGCAGTAGCGAGCCACTAGCTGACGTGGAGCTCATGCTTCTGGCCCTAGAGGTTCTGAGAGAGCTTGGTATTGGTCCCATAATGGTGAAGCTATCCCACGGTGGCTTAATCAAGACGCTCTTAGCGGAGCTCGGGCTGGGGGCAGCGGAGCAGACAGAGATATTCGATCGGGTCTTGGAGGGAGACATAAAGGCATTGGGTGCAATAAAGACCGATAATGCTGAGATAGAGAGAGCCCTAGCCCTTTTACTGGATGTCAAGGGCATCTCGCCTGAATTTGTGGGGAATGTCAGGGCTCTCCTGGGGAAAGCCTTGCCTAGTTTTGAGCCTAGCCTCAATGACCTGGCCAGCATTACTGAAATGCTCAGTGCTATGGATTGCCCCTATGAAATCGACATCACCTCTGGGAGAGGCTTCGAATACTACACCGGCATTATGGTTCAATTCTATGCCTCCACAGAGCGGGTAGGAGGAGGAGGAAGATATGACGATTTGATTCCTCTGGTGGGCGGCCCACCCATCCCCGCCTCTGGATTTGCCCTATATATGGATCGACTAATGGATATGTTAAAGATGGAGGCAATCTCATATCAAAGAGTTTTGGTCAAGCCCCTGGCCAGTGATATGAGCGTATTGAAGACAAGCTTGGAGACCGCCCGCCTTTTGAGAGAGGCAGGCTACATTACCGAGCTGGATTTTGGTCAAGAAAAACCATCTGGTTATCGATGGCTTCTTTCTATGCCCAAACATGGCCTATTCCAGTTGGTAGATCAGACTACGGGGGAAAAAAGTAAGGCATCTTCTCAAGCAGAGGTCTTGAAGATAATGGAGGAATCCAATTGAAGCTGGCGTTACCAAAGGGGCGACTTCTCCAAGACACTGCAGCTTTGCTTGAGAAAGCGGGGCTTGGTCTCACGGGCTATAATGAAAGGGCTCGCTCCTATCGCCCCACATCCACCAGATTTCCTGACCTATTCCCCAAGGTATTTCAAGAGAAGGATATCCCCATTCAAGTGGCGATCGGAAATTATGATTTGGGGATATGCGGTCTCGACTGGGTGGAGGAACTCCTGGCCAAATACCCCAGCGGCGACCTGGTGAAGGTGGGAGAGTTGGGCTATGGCAAGAACGATTTGTATGTAGTTGCCAGCAGGTATGCCGGTGTATCCTCTGTTGGAGAAATCAACAACGGATTTGAAAAGGTGCGAATCGTAAGCGAATATCAGAACCTGGCCGAATTATTTGCTCTCAGGCAGAGGTTAAGGAGGTTCAGCATTCTCCCCATATGGGGGGCTGCTGAGGTCTATCCACCAGAGAGCGCAGAGCTCGCCATAATTGCCGAAGCCTCGGTGGGCAGCTTTGCAAAGTATGATCTTGTCCCCTTAGCCAGAATTCTCATGTCCAAAGCAGTTCTAATCGCCAATCGGAATAGCCTGGCAAAAGCCGCTATGAGCAAGCTCCTTACTTACATTCGCACCACCGAGGCAGTGACTGAGGAAGAGTCGCCTATGCCCACTGTTATAGGAGG